>CALIJH010000049.1 GCA_938017765.1 uncultured Leptotrichia sp. | reverse complement strand
ATAATAATAATAATAATAGGTCTTTATAAATAACACTTTATAAATAACACTTTATAAATTCGATAATTATAATAAATAATTATACATAAAATAAAAATAACAGGAGGAAATTGAAATTATGTCATACATTAAGGATCCTAAAGACATAGAAGTAAGAAGCTTTGAAATGATAACGGAAGGACTGGGGAACAGGGCAGATCACTTTCCTGAACAGGAAAAACTTATTGTAAAAAGGCTTGTCCACACTACGGGAGATTTTGAATATGCCGATATTACGGAATTTCATAATGATGCTGTAAATTCTGCAATAGAAGCGATAAAATCAGGTTGTAAAATATATTGCGATACAAATATGATAGTTACAGGACTGAATAAAGCAGGACTTGCGAAGTTCGGATGTTCGGCTTACTGCCTTGTAAATGATGATGAAGTGGCTAAGGAAGCTAAAGAAAGAGGCATTACAAGGTCAATGGTGGGCATAGAAAGAGCAGTGAAAGATAAGGATACAAAAATATTTTTAATAGGAAATGCTCCGACTGCGTTATTTCAGCTTCTTGAGGAAATAGAAAAAGAAGAAGTCGACAAGCCTCAATTAATCGCAGGAGTGCCTGTAGGATTTGTAGGATGTCCTGAATCAAAAGCGGCACTTTCGGATTATGATGTACCTTTTATCAGAACAAACGGTACAAAAGGAGGCAGCACAGTCGCTGTAGCGGTTCTGCATGGGATACTGTACCAAATATATCAGAGAGAAAGATACTAAAAAATGGACAAGGGAAGGAATGAAAGTAAAATGGAAGAATATGTATATTTTCATGGCAAGAAGCTTAGATATGGTTATACTACAGGAAGTTCTGCAACGGCAGCCACGAAAGCCGCACTGACATATCTTTTGGACAATGACAAAAATGACATACCTGAAGTAACTATCGGACTTCCCTCTGGAAAACCTTTAACGATTAAAATAAATTCATTAAAGAAAAAAGAAGATTATGTATTGGCATCGGTTTTAAAAGACGGAGGAGATGACCCCGATGTTACTCATGGACTGGAAATTTTTTCCAGAGTAAGCTTGCGTAATGATTCGGAAATAAATATTTTCGGTGGAATAGGAGTAGGTAAGGTTACTAAAAATGGACTGCCTATACCTCCCGGGAACTCTGCAATAAATCCCACTCCTATGAAAATGATAAGGGAAACTGTCGAAAGTATATTACCTGAAGGTATGGGGGCTGATGTCGAGATATTTGTACCGAAAGGTGAAGAAACGGCTAAGAAAACGTTAAATTCAAAGTTAGGAATTGTAGGAGGGATATCTATTCTCGGAACGACGGGAATAGTAAAACCTATGTCCGAAGAAGCATGGAAAGCGTCTCTTGCAGTAGAGCTGAAAATGGCTCTTGAAATTACGGGAAGTGAAGAGGCAATTTTTCTTTTTGGAAACAGAGGGAAACAGTATCTGACCGATAATTTTCAGGATAATACTTCTCAAGCAGTAGTAATAAGTAACTTTGTAGGATATATGTTTGACAGGGCATGCGAATTTAAGGCTAAAAAAATATATTTTATAGGAGAATTAGGTAAATTTGTCAAAGTTGCAGGAGGGATATTTCACACACACAGCAGGGTTTCCGACGCAAAAATGGAAATACTCACGGCAAATGCACTGCTCGTAGGGGAAAGTATGGAAAATTTGAAAAAAATAATGGCTTCAAATACAACCGAAGAGGCTACAAAGTACATTGAAAAAACGGAAGTTTATGATTTGCTGGCTAAAAAGGCAAAGCAGAAATGTGAGGAATACTGTAGAAGAAACGGTTGGGATTTGGAAGTAGAGGTACTTATTATTTCAGCCGAGAGGGAAGAATTGGGAAGTAGCAAACATTTTTTTGAACATTTTAAAAGAAAATAGAAGGAAAAGATACTGAAAAATACAAAAATAGGAAGAGTACAGGAACATTATGAAAATAAATGTATTAGGTTTAGGTCCGGGAAGTCTTGATTATACACTTCCCGCGGCTATAAAGAAACTTGAGGAAACGGAAGTCATTATCGGAGGAAAAAGGCATATCGAAAGTTTAGGAAAATATGCCGAAAATAAAGAATACTGCTATATAACAGCAGACTTGGAGAAAGTTCTGAATTTTATAAAAGAAAACAGGAATAAAAAAATATCTTTGATATTGTCAGGAGATACAGGATTTTACAGTATGCTCACTTTTATGAAAAAACATTTTTCCGATGAAGAGCTGGAAGTTATACCGGGAATATCTTCCGTTCAATATATGTTTGCTAAAATATCCGATTACTGGTATGATGCATATCTTTCAAGCGGACACGGTAAAGAGTTTGATTATGTAACAAAGTTGAAAGAATACGGTAAACTCGGTATGCTTACGGATAATAAAAATACGCCTCAGGAAATAGCAAAACAGCTCACTGAAAACGGATTAGGAGAAACTTTGATTTATGTAGGAGAAAATTTATCCTATGAAGATGAGAAAATTTACAAATATAAGGCAAAAGAGCTGGAAAATATAGAATATAAATTTAAAATGAATGTAGTTGTGTTAAAGTCGGAATAATTTAAAAAAAATCCGATGAATAAGAAAAGAAGGTGTGAAAATATGAATAAGCTCCAATGGAAGCGGGTTTATGAAACTCCTGAAAATAACGATGGATATAGAATACTGGTTGACAGACTTTGGCCCAGAGGACTAAAAAAAGAAAACGCAAAAATAGATTATTGGGCAAAGTCGATTACTCCAAGTGCCGAATTGCGGCAGGCTTATCATAAAGAAGAAATAAATTACGACACTTTTGCTGAAAAGTATGGGAAAGAATTGGAGAAAAACTCTGATTTTAACGACTTTATGGTATTGATAAAAAAACATTTGAAAAATGGCAATGTTACGTTAGTATATGCTAATAAAATTCCTGAATTAAGTCATATTCCTACTTTAAAGGATTTCATTAATTTAAATTTATAGAAGTTTGGACTTTTTGAACTCATAACCAAAATTTTTAAAATAAGGGATATTGTTTGAAAATTATTGTTTTATACGGTAATCAGAACATCAGAAATATTTGCAATACTTGTAATACCGAACGTTGAAAATTCAATATAATTCAATATGGAAAAGAAAATATAAGGAGATTATAAATGGATAATTTTTTTGGAATAATGGACGGTCTTTTAAAAAACAGTTTTGTTGATGCATTGACAGTCGAAGTAGTATTTTTCAGATTATTGCTTGCCGTGGTTTTTGGCGGAATAGTCGGTTATACAAGGGAAAGATACAATAAACCCGCAGGATTTAGAACACATATATTGGTATGTTTCGGTGCGGCTATTATATCTATGGTGCAGGATCAGCTAAGACTGAATATTTTGGAACTGGCGAGAACAAATCTGCAATTATCGGCAGTTGTAAAAACTGATTTGGGAAGGCTTGGGGCTCAGGTTGTAAGCGGAATAGGATTTTTAGGTGCAGGAAGCATAATGAAAGAAAAAGGGGAAACTATTGGAGGGATGACTACCGCTGCGGGAATATGGGCAACAGGCTGTGCAGGACTGGGAATAGGCTGGGGATTTTATAACCTTGCTATACCTGCAATAGTATTTATGTTTCTTATATTAGTCTTTTTCAAGAAATTTGAATCCAAAATTGTGAAAAAAACAGTATTATTGAATTTTGAAGTGAAATTTTTAAGTGAAAGTGATTATGAAAAGGGAATTATTCAAGTATATGAAGTATTTAGCAGAAAATTGATAAGAATAACTCAGGTAGATAAATATCGTATTGAGGATACTGCATTTTTTACGGTCAGTGTAGAAGATAAAGTGATAAATATATCTGATGTAATTGTTTCTCTTTCGGCGATAAAAAGTGTCGAACAGGTAAAGACTACTTAAACAAGGGAATTGAGTATGGATATAAGAAAAATGCTTATTTACAGATAGTTGGTAAATTTAAATGAGATAAACATATAGAAAATAATAAAATAAAACAGGGAGGAAGGTTATGGCGTCAAGCAAAGAATATTTAAATTTTGTATTGGAACAACTATCGGAATTGGATAATATTAGTCATAGGGCGATGATGGGAGAATACATTCTCTATTATAAAGGAAAAATTATCGGGGGAATTTATGATGACAGATTTCTTATAAAGCCTGTAAAATCAGCTAAAAAACTTATGCCTAATGCTTTTTTTGAAATTCCGTATGCAGGAGCAAAAGAAATGCTGCTCATTGATGATGTTGAAAACAAGGAATTTTTAGCGGAACTTTTTGAAGCAATGTATGAGGAATTGCCTGCCCCGAAAATAAAAAAGAAGAAATAACAAGGCTTTTAAATTTAGTTTTGGAACGGTTTTATTATAAACATAGTCAGAAAAGGAAAGGGAAAAAATGTATCACATAAAGGATGAGGAATATGTAAAAGGAAATGCACCGATGACAAAAGAAGAAATCCGTGCGGTCAGTGTTGCAAAGCTTGAGATGAATGATAATGACATATGTCTTGATATAGGCGGAGGTACCGGAACGATAACTATGGAAATGGCGAGATTTGCCAAAAATGGTCATGTCTACACCATTGAAATGAAAGATGATGCTTATGAGATTATAAAACAGAACATAGAAAAATTTAAGCTGAAAAATATAACATTGATAAAAGGTGAAGCTCCTAATGACCTGAAAGATTTAAAAATGAAGTTTGATAAAATATTTATAGGAGGCTCGGGAGGAAATTTAGAGGAGATAATACAGTATTCTTATGATAATCTGAAAGAAAAAGGTATTCTCGTGTTGAATTTCATTGTTCTGGAAAATGTATTTAAAACAATGGAATATCTGAAAAAACTGAATTTCAGAGATACCGATATATGTCAGGTAATAGTAAGTAAAAATAGAAAAATAAAGGATTTTAATATGATGATGGCTGAAAATCCCATTTATGTGATAACGGCAAGAAAATAGATTTATAATTTAACAGTAAAAAAAATTACGGAAAGGAAAATAATGACTAATAAATCAGGAAAGTTTTACGGTATCGGAGTAGGAGTGGGAGATAAGGAAAATATTACTCTAAAAGCTGTGAAAAGACTCGAAAAAGTCGATGTCGTCATATTGCCCGAAGCAAAAACAGGCGAAGGAAGTACAGCTTTTGAAATCGTAAAAGACTATGTCAAAGAAGGAATTGAACAGATTTTTATGGAATTTCCCATGGTGAAGGATCTCGAAGCGAGAAAAGTTTTCAGAAAAAATAATGCCGATATTATAAACAGATTACTTTCAGAGGGGAAAAATGTGGCATTTCTGACAATAGGGGATCCGATGACATATAGCACTTATACTTATGTACTGGAGCATATCCTGCCTGAAACAGAAGTGGAAACGATAGCAGGGATAAACTCCTATAACAGTATGGCTGCAAGGCTGAATATTCCACTAATGGTCGGTGATGAAGATTTGAAAGTGATTTCTGTCAACAAGAAAACTGATATTCAGAAAGAAATAGAAAATAACGATAATATCGTTTTCATGAAAATAAGCAGAGACCTTGACAAACTGAAACAGGCTATCATAAATACAGGAAATACTGAAAATATAATAATCATTTCCAACTGCGGAAAAGACAATGAAGAAATATACACAGACATTGAAAAACTTGACAGCGTGCATTATTTTTCAACATTAATACTCAAAAAGAAAGGAATAAGTCAATGGAAAAGGTTTATTTTATAGGGGCAGGACCGGGAGACCCTGAACTGATTACGGTAAAAGGTAAAAAAATTGTTGAAAAAGCAGATGTAATAATATATGCAGGCTCTCTGGTAAATCGGGAAATCATAAATTGTCATAAAGAGGGGGCTGAAATTTATAATTCCGCTTCGATGAACCTCGACGAAGTAATGGAAGTTACAGTAACAGCTCAGAAAGCAGGAAAACTCGTGGCAAGAGTTCATACAGGAGACCCGAGTATTTACGGGGCGATAAGAGAACAGATGGACGTCCTTGATGAACACGGTATCGAATATGAAGTAATACCGGGAGTGAGTTCTTTTGTGGCAGCAGCAGCGGCGATAAAAAAAGAATTTACACTGCCCGATGTGAGTCAGACTGTAATATGTACAAGACTTGAGGGAAGAACACCTGTTCCCGAAACTGAAAGTCTGGAAAGCCTTGCTTCACATAAATGTTCCATGGCAATATTCTTGTCGGTACAGATGATAGACAAAGTTGTAAAGAAATTGCTGAAACATTATGATGAGAGTACACCGATTGCCATTGTTCAGAAGGCGTCATGGAAAGACCAGAAAATAGCAATGGGAACATTGGGAAATATTGAAGAAATCGTCAAAAAAGAAAAAATTACAAAAACTGCACAGATTTTAGTAGGAAACTTTATGGGAAATGAATATTCAAAATCCAAACTTTATGATAAAACATTTACTCATGAATACAGAAAGGGTATAAAAGAATGAAAGCTGCAATTTACTGTGTGAGTAAAAGCGGATACGGCATTGCCCTTGAAATAGCCGAAAAGCTGTATAAGGACTTGGATATTTATGTTTCCGCGAAAGTATATGATTTGCTGCACTGTGAAAATGAGAAAGAAAAAAATATAATAAAAATAAACGGAAGATTGGCTGAAACGATAGCCGATACGTTTAACAAATATTCCGTCCATATATTTATAATGGCAACGGGAATAGTAATAAGAATGATTGACGGGAAACTGAAGTCAAAAGATGTAGACCCTGCCGTTCTTGTAATCGATGAAGAAGCAAATTTTGTGATTTCGCTTTTGTCAGGTCATTTAGGTGGAGCAAATAATGAATGTGAAAGAGTTGCAGCAGCTGTAAATGCACTGCCTGTTATTACGACGGCAACTGATGTAAGCGGGAAAATCGCCGTGGATATGATTTCCAAAAAGATAAAGGGCAAACTTGCTGATTTGAAAACGGCGGGCAGAGTAACTTCATTAATAGTAAATGAAGAGAAGATAAGTCTTCATCTTCCTAAAAATATAGTGGACGTGAATGAAAGCAGCTCGGGAGCTATAATTATATCAAACAGGAAAACTATTGAGGTGTCAAAAGTTATCCCGCAGAATATTATACTTGGAATAGGCTGCCGAAGAGGGATTTCCAAAGAAAAAATAATAGAAAAAATAAATTATGTAATGGACAAACAAAATCTTGAAATGTCTTCTATAAGAAAAATTGCTTCTGCGTGGGTAAAAGCCGATGAAGCGGGACTTCTGGAAGCAGTTGAGGAATTAAAAATACCTGTTGAATTTATTTCCAAAGAAGATATTCTGACAGTGGAACATCTTGTAGAAGAAAAATCGGAATTTGTAAAAAATGAAATAGGTGTATACGGAGTGTCAGAGCCTTGCGCTTATCTGGCGTCCAATAAAAGAGGAGAATTTTTAGTAAAAAAAATAAAATTGGAAGGAATAACAATTTCAATATTTGAGGAGGAAATAATTAATGAATAAAACAGGAAAAATTTACGTAGTGGGAATAGGACCGGGAAAAAAGGAAGATATGACTTTCAAAGCTTATGAAGCAATGGGGAAAAGTGATATTATAGTAGGATACAAGACTTATGTGGATTTAATAAAAGAATACTATCCCGACAAGGAAATAAAAAGCTCTGTAATGACAAAAGAAGTGGACAGATGTATCGAAGTGCTGGAAATGGCAAAAAACGGTAAAAATGTCAGTCTTATAAGCAGTGGAGACGCAGGGGTATATGGAATGGCAGGAATTATGCTTGAAGTTGCTACTGACGATGTAGAAGTCGAAATCATACCGGGAGTTACGGCTACCAATGCTGCTGCGGCTATCGCGGGAGCTCCTGTAATGCACGATTATGCGACAATAAGTTTGAGTAATCTGCTGACTGATTGGGAATTAATCAAAAAGAGAATAGAATTAGCTGCGGAAGCTGACTTTGTAATGAGTCTGTACAATCCGAAAAGTAGAGGAAGAGTTACACAAATAGAGGAAGCAAGGGAAATTATGCTGAAGTATAAACCTGCTTCGACACCTGTAGCAATAGTGAAAAATGCAGGCAGGGAAGATGAAAAATACGTCGTAACGACATTGGACGAAATGCTTAATCACGAAATCGATATGCTGACAATAGTAATAATAGGAAATTCAAATACTTTTGTTAAAAACGGAAAAATCATAACTCCGAGAGGTTACAGCAAAAAATACGAATATTAAAAATAAGGGCTGTCTTAAAAAAAATCTATTTTTATTTTTTAATTTTTAAGACAGCCCTTTTTATAATAAAGCCGTTTGATACTTAAATTAAATAGAGCCGAAATAAGTCCAAGATAATCAGTTATAAGTCTATGATTTTTATTATATAAAACTGTCGGCGATTTCCTGAAGATTATCCTTTCCGTCCAAATAAGCTTTTATTATTTCTTTGCAGGCGAGGTATCTTTTCTCGTAATTATCAGATTTTACAATGATATAAGGGATATTATATTCTTTGTATAATTCTTTCAGAAGAGCTTGGAATTTCTGCCTTCTTTCGGTCTGCCCTATGGAACGTAGCCCGTCATTTACCCATTTTACATTATTTTCTAAAAGTATCGTCAAATCAAATCTGTAATTTTGCACAAATTCTCTTATAATAGGATTATCTCTTTTTTCATAAGTCAGGCAAAAAGCCAGCGTAGTTATATAGTCGGTATCTATTAAGGCAAATTTGTTGGCATTTCTTGCGGCATACAGCACGTTGGACTGATGTCCGAACACGATTTTTTCATAATCCGAGTATTGCAGGGAGTCCTCATCGCCGCCAAGTTTTTCAAAGACATATTCACGTCCGTATTCCCAAGCGGACGAAGTATTGAAAACATTTGCCAGTTTATCTATCATTATGCTTTTTCCGCTGCTTTCTCCGCCACATATGGTGATGATAGGTATCAGATGTTCCCTCACTTCCCGAGGCAGATATTCCCAGTATTTACTTGGATTTTCTCGTATTTCCCATGAGTTTACGGGATATTCGATATATTCAGGGTCAATGGATTTTGTTTCGGAATTGAAATATTTCAGGTTGTATTTTGTGTCATCTTTTCTGTTACTTATAAAAAGAACATCATTTTCCCAGTCCAAATCAGGCTCTCTCACTTCAATTTCTTTCTTTAGGAGAGCCGACCATTTTTCCCAACCTTCAGGAAAAGGAGGACAGCCGCTTTCATCGAACAGAAAGGAAAAAATATTGTTCTGATTTTTAAAAGTCTGTTTTACAAATCTAAGTCTGTCTTTTGGAGTAATCGGCTTTATAAAACGGGAGTTGGAAATCATTTCATTATCCCCTTTGTCCGAATAGGAAACTACAACATAAACTTTATCTACTAATCCGCTCGCTCTCTGTATAAGATTTACATGTCCTATATGCAGAGGTAAAAATCTGCCGACAACAATTCCTATTTTCATTTATTTCACATCCTTGTAATCAAATTGGTTATTCATATTAATTATATCATATAAAATTTTGAAATAACAAATTTTACTTGAAAAAAGATTTTTAAAAAAACTGAAAAATATGGTAAAATATAAAAAATTGCAATAAAAAAATATTTTCATTGAGGGGAATAATAATGGAACTGACAATACCTAAACACGTAGCCATAATAATGGACGGAAATGGACGCTGGGCAAAAGAAAGAGGTAAAATAAGACTCGAAGGACACAGACAGGGAGCAGCTACCCTTGAAAAAGTGATAGAACACTCAATAAAAATAGGAGTAAAATATCTGACTGTCTATGCTTTTTCCACTGAAAACTGGAAAAGACCCGAAAAAGAAGTGAACGGACTAATGGAATTATTCTCAAAATATCTTGACGGTAAAAAGAAAACTTTGAAAAAACAAGGGATTAAGCTGTTAGTCAGCGGAACGAAAGAAAATATTTCTGAAAAATTGCTAAAAAAAATCGGAGAAACTGAAAAATATCTGGCAGACTGTGAAACACTGATTTTCAATATAGCATTTAACTACGGAGGAAGAAAGGAAATAGTTGATGCTGTAAATAAAATAATTCAGGACAAAAAGGAAAAAATAAATGAAGCGGAGTTTGCTGAATATCTTTATAGACCTGAAATACCTGATCCGGAATTGGTAATAAGAACAAGTGGGGAATTCAGAATAAGTAATTTTCTCCTTTGGGAAATCGCTTATTCGGAATTTTATGTAACTGATGTTTACTGGCCTGATTTTACTCCCGAAGAATATGATAAAGCTATTCTGTCCTTTAATAAAAGGGATAGAAGATACGGAGGTTTAAATGCTAAGTAGAATATTTGTAATTGTGATTTTTGTGCCTTTTCTCCTTTGGATATTTTTAAAAGGGAATGTTATGTTTCTAATATTTACTATGATAATAATAGGCGTTTCCCTTCATGAATTTTATAAAATGCTCAAAAATAAAGGGTTTGAAGTAGCCAACAGAATCGGTATGGGACTTGGATTGTTTCTGCCTCTGGCGATTTATTTCCAGCAGAATTCCAAAAATATATTTTCTTTTTTCAGATTAAAATTTTTGGAGCAGATAAACTTCGATATGGGCGGATTTATAGTCTTTGCATTGATGCTTATAGCTTTCAGACAGATTATGAAAGTAAAGATAAAAGGTGCAATGGCTGAAATATCTTACACATTATTCGGAATAATATATATAGCGTATTTTTTCTCTTATATACTGCTTATAAAATACGAATTTTCCAACGGAAATGTAATTGTGGCGATGACTTTTATACTAATATGGGCATGTGATATTTCGGCATATCTTGTCGGAATTCTTATAGGCGGGAAAATATTCAGGAGGAGGCTGGCTCCCGAAATAAGTCCCAATAAATCCATTGAAGGAGCAATAGCAGGAATTTTGGGAGTGTTTGCAGTAATTTCCTTTTTTGATAAAATATATCTGTTTATTTCAAGGTTTGTGTGCAGTATTTCATTCCTGTCAAAAACTTGTAGCGTAAATTATGACTATATTGCCATATCGGGCTGGAAAGCCTTTATTCTCGCTCTTGGTATAGCAGTATTTGCAGAATTGGGCGACCTTGTCGAGTCTAAAATAAAAAGGGAGCTGGGAATAAAAGATTCGGGAAATTTACTGCTCGGACATGGAGGATTTCTTGACAGATTTGACAGTGCATTGTTTGTATTGCCTATAGTTTACGGATTTATGAAATATGTAATGCATATGTAAGAAAAATAAATATAACATCGTAATTACAAGATTAAAATAAAAATGATTATAAATATAATATGTCGGAAATTAAAAATAAAACAGGAGGAAAAAATGAGTAACGACAGAGAAATCGAAATAAAAAAAGAAGTGGAAAGACAATTTGATATTTTAAAAAGAGGCTGTGATGAAATAATAAATGAAAATGAGTTTAAGAAAAAACTCGAAAAATCTATTTCTACAAATACGCCTTTGAGAGTAAAGTTAGGGATTGACCCGTCAGGGACAGATTTACATTTAGGACATGCCGTACCTTTGAGAAAATTGAAACAGTTTCAGGATTTGGGACATCAGGTATATTTTCTTATCGGAACATTTACAGGGAGAATAGGCGACCCTACAGGAAAGTCTGAAACGAGAAAAATGCTTTCGGCAGAACAGGTGCAGGAAAATATAAAGACATATCTGGAACAGGTATCCCTGATACTGGATTTGGATAAGATTAATGTTGTGTATAATGCCGACTGGCTTGAAAAACTGACACTTGAAGATGTGTTGAAACTGCTTTCGCAGTTTACAGTGTCTCAGATGATTTCAAGGGAGGATTTTGCAAAAAGGCTGTCTGAAAATAAACCTGTGTCATTGATAGAATTTATGTACCCTATTTTACAGGGATACGACTCTGTTGAATTGAAAGCCGATGTGGAACTGGGAGCAACGGAACAGAAATTTAACCTGCTAAGGGGTAGGGATTTGCAGAAAAATGCGGGACAGGAACAGCAGATATGTATGATTATGCCTATTCTTGAAGGGCTTGACGGAGTGGAAAAAATGAGTAAATCCCTAAATAATTATATCGGGGTAAAAGATACTCCTAACGATATGTTCGGAAAAATTATGTCCGTATCTGATGAACTGATGTACAGATATTATGAAGTAATAACTGAAATCTCCCAGGAAGAAATTACAAAAATGAAAGAAGACATAAATAAAGGTATACTTCATCCAATGGAAGCAAAAAAAAGACTGGGTGAAGAAGTAGTAAAAATATATCATAATGAAGAAGAAGGGAAAAAAGCAAGAGACTGGTTTGAAAACGTGTTCAGTAAGAAAAATCTGGATGTAGATTTACCTGAAATAGAGCTTGATTATAAAGAAACAGGAGTGATAGACTTGCTTGTAAAGGAAACGGGACTTCTAAGCTCTACGAGTGAAGCAAGACGTCTTATTGAGCAAGGAGGATTTAAGATAAACGACGAACCTGTAAAAGATGTAAAAGCTGCTGTCAATATTCAAAGCGGAATGATAATAAGAGCAGGAAAAAAGAAAATAGTCAAAGTAAAATAGAAAATTATATATCATTTTCTTGGAGAAATTGGAGGAAATAGTGAAAAATAAAAAACTTATAAGAATATGGGGAGATATTGTTTCGGTAAGTGAACTGGTAATATCCATAATTATTGTGGCGATAACGACATTCATAGGATATTTTCTGTCTTTTGTAATTCCTTTAAAAGTTGACCCTAAAGCGATACAGCTTTTGCTCGGGCTGGCGGGAACTACGACAGGTTTTGTAATTACGAGCCTTTTATTTAAGCCTAAAAGAAAAATAAAAATGGAGAATAAAAATGATATTTGAAATAATAGCAGCCTCTCTTGCAGCAGTATTAATATATACAATAATCGGATTTGTACCGGGAACCGATGAAACAAGTGTTTTATTGCCGATAACTCTTATGCTGGTATTATCGGGGGCTTCCGAAGTGATAATATTGAGCTTTTTTATTTCGGCAATAGTAACTTTAAATCTTATAAATCTTATGCCTGCAATATTAGTAGGACTTCCCGGAGGAGTAATGTCCACTCCTATGATAGAAAGCGGACTTTTATTAAAGAAAAAAGGAATGAGTGCCATAGTAATAAAAAAAATGGCATTGTCGGCATTGATAGCTACATTTGTGTCAATAGTGATTTCATTAGTTTTAGCAAATGCATTAGTACCTTTTGGAGAAACTATAAAAGAATATTCAAAATATTTTTTTGTAGCAGGAGCAATATTTTTATCCCTTATAAGTAAGAATAAGGCTCTGTGTCTTGTGTCCATTATTCCAAGTTCTATTCTTGTAATGGCACTCAGATACCTTTATTACGGGCTGAATGTAGTTCCTGCGGGAAAAAGTATTACGACTTCCTTTTTCCTCGGGATAACAATAGGGCCTCTGTTTGTGTCTATGCTTTCACTCCTGAATAAAGAAACTCTTAAGGAAATGGAAGTAAACGAATATGATAATATGATTTTACCGAAATCGGAAAATAATATAAAAATAAAACTCACAAAAGAAGAATTTAAAATTTCGGCTCTTTCTTCAATAATAGTAAATTTTCTTTTTGTATTGAGTCCTGTGGGACTGCTGATTTTATCCAAGGAGCTTATCGGAAAAGGCAAGAAAGAAACTGTTTCTCACACTGAAAAACTCGTAGGAATGGGTGCAATAGCACAGGCAACTTATCTGTCGGGAATAATAATATCACTTTTCGGACTAGGAATACCGTTATCTCCTGCGGCTATAGGACCGGGAGCAGCATTGTTTGAAGCGGGAGACAGATTTAAGATAGGACACAATCTCCATGACATCATTCCTAAGAATGTTTTTATAATAACTGTAATAATTTCAGCTCTGATTGCAGCGGGATTGAGCTATCTTCTTATTACAAAGTATGCCTTTAAGATAACTCATTTTGTTATGACGAGAATACCTCATGAAGCTGTTCTTGCAGTATTTGTATCTTTTATACTGCTGCTCTCCTATATGGAAGCGGGAGTGATAAATATATTCGGAGTATTTCTGATAGGACTTTACAGCGGATTTATGAATAAACTCGGAGTAAATTATGGAGTGCAGTTTATGACTTTATATGCATCTTCGTTTATCGTAGAAACGATAGGAAGGATTTAATATGTCTGAAAAGAAGGAAAGAGATAACAGCGGGAAAAAAGGTTTGGGGAATGCCCACAGCAAGATAATACTGATAGGAGAACATTCCGTAGTGTACGGTCATCCTGCTATCGCCATACCTCTTAAAAATGTAACTGTAAAATGTGAAATAAGACCTTCCCAAAACGGGTTTCATTATAACCCTGAAGATACTTTATCTACTGCAATTTATGAAGCTATGAAATATCTGAAAAAGGAAAATGAGAAAATAGAATATGAAATAATATCACAGATACCTGAAAAAAGAGGAATGGGTTCTTCTGCCGCAGTGAGTATCGCCGCAGTAAGAGGTGTTTTTGATTATTTTGACAGGGAAATCGATGATAAAACTCTCGAAGCCCTTGTAAATAAAGCTGAAATTATCGCACACACTACTCCGAGCGGTCTTGATGCGAAAACCTGTTTGAGCGATAAAGCTATAAAATTTATCAGACAAATCGGATTTTTCAATATAAATATGGATTTGGGAGCCTACCTTGTAATAGCCGACTCGGGAGTACAGGGAAAAACAAAGGAAACCGTTACGATGATAAGGGAAATGGGAGAAAAGGCAGCCCCTATGCTTTCAAGGCTTGGAGAGCTTACAAGTGAAATCGAAAAATATATAGAAAAAAAAGATATAATAAATATCGGAAAAAATATGACGGAAGCTCACAGACAGCTTTCAATGCTAAATCTGAATATCGAAAAAACTGATTTGCTTGTAAAAGAAGCAATGAAAAACGGAGCGTTGGGAGCAAAAATATCGGGAGGCGGAAAGGGCGGCTGTATTATAGCATTGGCTGACAGCAGAGAAAGAGCCGAAAAGATAGGAAAAGTGTTGACTGAAAAAGGAGCAGTGAATATATGGATAGAAAACCTGTAAAAGTAAAATCCTATGCGAATATTGCAATTATAAAATACTGGGGGAAAAAAGATGCAATAAATATAATTCCTGCGACAAGCAGCATATCCCTGACCCTTGAAAATATGTATACTGAAACTGAAATAAGTATTATTCCTGAAGTCGATAATGCTGAAACGGATGTATTTTATCTCAACGGAATATTGCAGGATAAAAAACAGACTGAAAAAGTGAGTAAAGTAGTCGATTTATTTAGAAAAAATAAAGAACAGAAAGTGCTGATAAAAAGCGTAAACAATATGCCTACAGAAGCGGGACTTTCTTCAAGCTCAAGCGGACTTTCCGCATTGATAAAAGCATGTAATATATTATTCGGAAAAAATTTGCCCCGAAAAGAACTGGCTAAAATATCAAAATTAGGATCAGGCTCATCGGCAAGGAGTTTTTTCGGTCCTATAGGTGCATGGGATAAAGATAGCGGAGAAATATACGAAATAAAGACGGATTTGAAACTGGCGATGATTATGCTCATACTGAACGAAGAAAAGAAAATAATATCGAGTAGAGAAGGGATGAAACTGTGCAGTGAAACTTCCACAATCTTTGATAAATGGATAAAAAATTCGGAAGTAGAATATGAAGAAATGAAAAAAGCACTTGCTGAAAATAACTTCAAAAAAGTGGGGGAACTCACCGAAAAAAATGCTCTGGCAATGCATGAGACGACATTATATGCAAATCCGTCATTTTCTTATCTAAATGACAGGACAAGAGAAACTATGGATTTTGTAAAAGAATTGAGAAAAAATGGAGAAAAATGTTATTTTACAATGGATGCAGGGCCTAATGTAAAAGTGTTGTGCCTTGAGGAGGGTTTTGAAAGACTGAAAGATATATTAGGGAGAAGATATAAAATAATAGCCTCAAAGACTAAGGTGATTTCCGATGAAAATGAATAATGACAGCATAGAAGTAAAAGCCTGCGGAAAACTGTACATACTCGGGGAATATGCCATATTGACGGCAGGTCAGAGTGCTGTTGTAAAGAATGTAAATATATATATAAATGCACACATAAAATTTTCCAATGAATATAAAATATATTCAGATATATACAGTCATTCAGTAACTATGGATTATGACAAAGATTATGCTTTAATACAGGAAACTGTAAATATTGTAAATGAGTATCTGCATACAAAAGAGATAAAAACTCTTCCTTTTGAACTGGATATTACAGGAAAAATGGAAAAAGACGGCAAAAAATACGGGATTGGTTCAAGTGGAAGTGTAGTAATATTAGTAATAAGAGCAATGGCAAAACTGTATAAGTATGAAATAGATTCTGATACAGTATTTAAACTGGCAGCCTATATTCTTCTGAAAAGAGGGGATAACGGTTCTATGGGAGATTTGGCATGTATAGTATGTGAAAGTCTTGTAGTTTACACTTCTTTTAACAGGGAAAAAATAATAAACCGTATAGCTGAACATTCTCTCGAAGACGTTATAAACAGTGATTGGAGATACAAAATGAAAAAACTGGAATGTAAAAAAGATTGTAAATTTTTGGCAGGTTGGACCGGGAAGCCTGCAATATCAAAAGATATGATAAATAATGTAAAAAAGTCGATTAATAAAGAATTTTTAAAAAAATCTGACGAATATGTGGAAAAATTTGTAAAAGGAATAAGAACAGGGGATAAAGAGCTTATACGACAGTCTGTAAATAATGGAGGAGAGTTACTTGAAAAACTTCATAAATCCATATACAGTAACGAACTGGTCAATCTTGTGAAAGCCGCGGAAAATCTTGATATATGTGCTAAAAGTAGCGGAGCCGGCGGAGGAGACTGCGGTATAGCTATATCTTTTAATGAAAATGATACAGATATACTGATTGAAAAGTGGGAAAAAATGAGTATTCAATTATTATATTCTGCGAAATTATAAATGAAAGGAGTTGAAAATATCTTGGAAATAGAAAAGTTACAAAATTTTTTATTTTCGGGATGATTTTTAGAAACAGTAATGAACAGAAAAGACGAGCATATAAAATATGCGTTGAAATATAAAAGCAATCATAACAGTTTTGACGATATGGAGCTTATTCATCAGTCAATACCTAAATATAATATTGAAGAAATAGACCTTTCAACAAATTTCGCAGGATATAGGTTTGAATATCCTTTTTTTATCAATGCTATGACCGGAGGAAGTAAAAAAGGGGAGAAAATCAACGAAAAATTATCGGAAGTAGCCCAAAAATGCAATCTTCTTTTTGTAACGGGTTCTTACAGTGCTGCTCTTAAAAACCCCGAAGACAATTCGTTTAATATTGTGAAAAAAAATGAAAATCTTTTATTAGGAACAAACATAGGAGCTGATAAAGATTATAAAGCAGGTTTGCAGGCAGTGGAGAATTTAAATCCGATATTTCTGCAAATACATGTAAATGTTATGCAGGAGCTTATAATGCCCGAAGGAAGCAGAAATTTCAGCAAATGGGAAGATAATATAAAAGAATTTGTAAAAAAAATAAAAATCCCTCTGATATTGAAAGAAGTGGGCTTCGGAATGAGCGAAGAAACCATAAGAAAAGGGATAGAACTGGGTGTAAAAACTTTTGACATAAGCGGCAGAGGAGGAACAAATTTTGCCTATATAGAAAATGAAAGAAGAAATAATACTCTTTCTTATTTAAATGAATGGGGACAAACTACGGTTACTTCCCTTTTAAGTGTGGGGAAATATATAAATGATGTTGAAATAATAGCAAGTGGAGGAGTAAGAAACCCTCTGGATATGATAAAAACTCTAATATTAGGAGCAAAAGGCGTGGGAATGTCGGGAGCTGTACTAAGATTAGCTGAAACAAATACAGTTGATGAAATGGTTGAAATATTAAATAACTGGAAAAAAGAGTGTAAAATAATAATGTGTGCATTGAATGCAAAAAATATAAATGAACTAAGAAAAGTAAAATATATTTTATACGGAAAAACAAAAGAATTTTCGGAACAAATATAAATTTGTTATATATATTTAAAAAGGGGCTATCTCATAAGTCAAAAATAATTTTACTAACATAAATGTTATAT
>CALIJH010000048.1 GCA_938017765.1 uncultured Leptotrichia sp. | reverse complement strand
AAGCCATATCTCATTTACAGGCAATTCTTTTATTCTTTTTATAAACCCCTCTATCAGTTCAGGAGTGTAGCTTGAGCCGCCTCCTATAGTTACTATTTTTACACCTTTCTTTTTCATAGCCGCCTCCGGGATAATTTATTTTTTATCGTACACCGTTTTATACAAATCAATAAATTCTTTTACCAAATCTTTAAATAATATTGCTGTCATCAAGTGATCTTGTGAATGCACCATAATCAAACCAACATCAATTTTTTCCCCTCCTGCTTCTTTTACTATGAGGTCTGTCTGAATTTCATGAGCTTTTAGCATTTCTTCGCCTGCCTGCTCCATAAATTTTTGAGCTTCTTCAAAATTTCCTTTTTTTGCTTCGTACAATGCCTGATAAGCTAAACTTTTACTTTCCCCTGCATGTCCTATCAGTGTCATTGCCACTGTTTCCAAATCAAAATTTTCAGCCATTTTTCCTCCTAAATTCATTTATAATTTATATTTCTTTCTATATATCTTTGCACAATATATTTATACCACATTATTATTATATGTCAATCGATATAATCAGTTATTATTAATTATTTCCAATTCCTTAAATTTTTTGATGTTTTTCTCATAAAGTTTTCTGTCGGTATTTTTTATTTTACGATTATAATCCGTTATTTTTGTTATCATTTCTGCAATAAGGCTGTCATCAAGAAGGTCGGCATATTTAGAATAATTTTCATAAAAAGAAGTAAATCCTTTTTCGTATTCATTGTTGTTGAAGTATGTCAGTGTAAGCAGCATTTGAGCTTTTGCTTCATTTTTCTGTTTGATAAAATCTTTTCCTTTATTTGTCGTATCCATTGTGTCCGTTCTTTTTTTGAAATAAGACAACTGTATAATTTCATCCGACTCTTTGACACTTTCGGCAGGCGGTACGGCTATATACTTGATAGGAGCTGCCGGGGCTGCAGAATATGCCGTATCATGTATCTCTTCTTTTCTTTTTTCTATTCTTTTTTCTCTTATATTTTCAATATCTTCTCTTGAAGCAACTTTAGCCGCTTTTAAACTTTGCATTTCACGCTGTTGCTCAATTTCGGCACTTCTGTTTGAAATTACCCTTGCATTTTGAGCTATCGCTCCCGCATAGAAATTTCTTTTTTCAGATATTCTTTGGTCATATAAATCTTCTCTTCTTAACGCTTCCACAGTTCTTTCGGCATAATACTCCGCTCCTTTATTTTTTCCTTGCGAAGCGAGGACTTCACTTATTCCGAGGTATCCCTCTTCCGATTTAGGAAATTTTTTTATTATTTCGTTATAATAATACTGTGCTTTTTCATAATTTCCAAGCTTATTATAAATTTTCCCGAGCTTAGAATATGCCTGTGGCGTGTCTGAATTTATCTGAAAACTCTTTTCGTAATATTCCAAAGCTTTCTTTAAATCATTTCCATATTCCTCACTTGCATAATAATTTCCCAATGCCCTGTAAGCATAATAATTTCTTTTATCCTGTTCTATTGATTTCAAAAGTAAATCCCTTATTTGTTCGTGTTCCTCGGCATCCATAGCTTTCAGGAAAGTATCAACGGATTCTTTGTTTATTCCTGCACTTTCCATTTTCATTTCCACTTCTTTTGCCGATATACCTATATATGATTTTTGAGTTTCAGAAAACACAGTTATATTTAACAATGGAAATAACATTATCAACAGAATTAACAGATTTCTGAATAAATAATTTTTCATTTTTATATTCCTCCTTTAGAAACATTCCTATATTCTTATATTTTTTTGCTCTGACTTGTTTCAGACATAAAAATATCCCAGAATATTCCTTTAGATTTATTTTCATTTCTTTTTCTTTTTTCCTGACTGTAATTGATTACATCGCCCGTTTCCGCATCAATGCTATATCTGTACTTCTTATCTTCAGTAAAAAATTCTATCATATAAAAGTATTTTCTATTTTCCTTATTTAACAGAAGTTTTGTAATTCTGACACCATTTTTAGAAATTCCCGCATGAATAAACATAAGCTCTTTTGCTCTTTCTGTGGAAATTTTCACATTCGGATTGGAAACTTTCACTCCTGTCTTTTTATAATCAGAATAAGCAATAAAAGCTAAAAATAACATACTTGTTAATATTGTCTTTAAAATTCCATTCTTCATAATATCTCCTCCACTTTTTCCGAAAAATGTAAAGGCAGTTCAAAAGTGAATACCGTCCCTTTATCCGGTTCACTTTCAACACCGATTTTCCCTTTGTGGGCTTCTATAATCCATTTTACCATAGAAAGTCCCAGTCCCGAATTATCCCCCGACCTTGACGTATCAATCTGATAAAAACGATTCCATATTTTATGAATGTGTTCTTTGGCTATTCCTATCCCGTCATCAATAACTTTGCAGATAACTTTTTCATTTTCGGAAAATATCTCTATAATAATATTTCCGTTTTCCTTTCCATAGCAGACTGCATTGGATATAAGATTTATAAATACTCTCATAATCATGGATTCATCAGTATCCGCATAAATATTTTCATCAATTTTTTCTTTTATGCAGATATTTTTCTTTTTGGCACTTATTTTTTGAGTTTCTATTGCTATTTCAGCCAATTCACTTAAGTTAGTGCTTTCTATATTCAGTTTCTGGTATCCTTTATCCATTCTTGCCAGCATTAAAAGATTTGATACCAGTCCTGACATTTTTTTCGTTTCTTCGAGGATACTTTCAAAAGTTTCCTTTGTTTCATTGTTAATATCGAGATATTTCAGTCCATACTCGCTCTGGGTACTGATTACCGATATAGGTGTCCGCAATTCGTGCGAAACATCGGAAGTGAACTGTATTTCCCTCTCAAAAGAATTTTGAAGCCTGTCAAACATCTTGTCAAAAGTATTTGCCAATGTTGAGATTTCATCTTTTCCATTCCCCATATTTATTCTTTCGGAAAGGTCATTTCCCTCATTTATCTTTTCGGCAGTTTCTCTTATATTTTCTATAGGTTTGAAAGCTTTTTTCGCTATAATATATCCGCCCAAGGCTGAAACTATTATGAGAAAAGGAAAGAGCATTACTGATATATATACAATAGTTTCCGTACTCTTTTCCGTCCTTGATACGGGAGTAACTCCCCTTATCCATATATCGCCGTAGTCTCTCAAATTTTTTTTCACCTCATAGACATACCATTTGGAATATCGCTGTTTTACGGTTCTCACTTTATTATCTCCATTATCTCCGACGGGGAGTTTTTCGACTTCATTGTCAAAATAAAGGTCTCCGTATATAAATTCCTTGTTTTTATCGTATACCGATATGAAAATATCATTTGCCGAGGCGTCGAGATTGTTATCCAGAATTATTTCACCGTTAATAAAATCCATTCTCTGAAAAGAGCTTTCCACAATTTTTTTCAGTCTTTTATGAACGGAATTTTTCGCAGTATAATTACCTATATAGAGTATTGCTCCCAAAAATAATCCTGTAATGACTATTATCAGCCCTGTATACCAAAAAGCTATCCTCAATTTTATGGAAAATTTGCTATTCGTTATTTTTTCTGACGAAAAAAATTTTCTCTCTTTTTTTTCAGTCAATAATCTTTTTTTATCTTCTTTTTTAATTGAAAAATTTCTCTTATCTTTTTTATTTTTTTTTCCAAACATATCGATCATTTTCTACCTTATTTCTGCCTTAAATATATATTTTGATAATGATAAAATAGATTTAAAATTTAAATTTACTATATACTAAATATAGTTATGCTAAATGTAGTGAATATATCAGTCATTTTCCACTTTAAGAATATATCCGACTCTCCTTATAGTGTGTATCAGCTTAGGTGAAAAATCTGTATCTATTTTCTTTCTTAAAAATTTTATATAGACTTCCACAATGTTGCTTCCGCCTTCATATCCAAAATCCCATACATGCTCTTCTATTTTTTCTTTGGACACTACTCTTCCCTGATTTCTCATCATATATTCCAGTATGGAAAATTCTTTGGCGGAAAGTTTTATTGGCGTGTTATCCCTAAATACTGTATGGTTGTTACAATTTACAGTCAGATTTGCAATTTTGAATATGTTTCCTTTCTGTTCGACATTTGAGTTTTTTCTGAGCAGCACACGAACACGGGCAAGTAATTCCTCAAAGGCAAAAGGTTTTATAAGGTAGTCGTCGGCACCGTAATCAAGACCTTTTACCCTGTCTTCGACCCTTTCCCTTGCCGTCAGGAAAAGTACGGGACTTTTTATACCCTTTGCCCGAGCTTTTTTCAGCACTTCAAAGCCGTCAAGTTTAGGTAGCATAATATCCAGAATAATAGCGTCATACTCCACCGAAAATATGTAATCCAATGCCTCTTCTCCGTCAAAACAGCTGTCCACTCCGTATTTTTCCTGTTTCAGTATTTTTACTATTATATCGTTTATCTTCTTTTCATCTTCCACTACTAAAATTCTCATTTTTTTCTCCCGAAATATATTTTTATAGTTAATTATATTATATTCTTACTATTATATTCTGCTTCTATATTCTGCCTTCTATATTCTACTTCCCAATCATTAAAATAAATTGAAACTCCGATTTTTTATAATTATTTTATTATTTAAACTATAATTTCAAAAATAAATTTATCCCGCTTTCTTTTTTATCCTTATAACTTTTTTATTATTTGAATTCTTATAAAATATTTACCGTTTAAAATAAATTCTTCGTATTTTTATAATTATTTTACCATTTAAACCTTAAAATAATCTGAAAATTTTAATTTAAGACATAATTTTTTTCAGAAGTCCCTCTTCAGTATATTTTTCAGCCTCTATTCCCACTTTTAGACCATATTTTTCGATAGTCTTAGTCGTAACAGGCCCTATTGAAGCAATGATTTTTTTATCCAGTATTTTTTTTATTTCTTTATCTTCCTCCAACCGTATACTTTCAGCAAAAGCATTAAAAGTTGATGAGCTTAGAAACATAAGTATATCACTTTCTTTTATATATTTTTCCGCTTTTTCTTTTTCCACCTTTATTTTTCGGGTATTATACACGACTAATTTTTCATAATTTCTATTGTATAACTCTGTATATTTCTTTTCATTTACAGGAGAAATATCAGATACTATAAATAAGACTTTTTCTCCCTCTTCTGTAAAGTTTACACTTTCAGCAGCCAATCTTTCCACGGTGTATTCTTCGGGATAAAAATCAGGGATTATCCTGTATTTTTCTATTTCCTCTGCCGTCTTTTCTCCTACGACTCCTATCTTAATATTTCCAAGAAGTCTTACATCCTTTATTTTTCTCATAAACCCTGTTACGGAATTTGCACTGTTAAACAACAAAGTTCCATATTCTTTCAGATTAGGCATTTCAAAGTCGACATATTCTATATTTATAAAAGGAAGATTTATCGCCTGTCCTCCCAGTTCATTTATTTTATTTGTTATATCTCCCTGTTTTTCCTTATTTCTTGTAACTAATACGTTTTTTCCGAAAAGAGGCTTATTTTCAAACCATTTCATTTTTTCCCTTAAATTTACTACTTCTCCTATTATTATAATGACAGGAGATTTGATATTTTTTTCTTTTACAATATTTACTATTGTTTCCATTTTTCCCACATAAGTCTGCTGTTTTGCAGTAGTTCCGTTTTTTATTATTGCCACGGGAGTTTCAGGACTTTTACCGTTATTTATAAGACTTGTAACTATTTTTTCAAGATTGCCCAGCCCCATTAGAAAAATCAAGGTTCCTTCAAGTTTTGCAATAGTTTCGAAATCATGTTCATTTCCGTCTACTTTTGTATGTCCTGTAAATACATGAAAAGAAGTATTTATTCCTCTATGGGTTACAGGTATTCCGGCATATGCAGGCACCGCTATGGATGAAGTTATACCGGGAATTACCTCAAAATCTATATTTTCAGCAACAAGGGCCTCTATCTCTTCGCCCCCGCGACCGAAAACGAAAGGGTCTCCTCCCTTCAACCTCAAAACCTGCATACCTTCTTTCCCTTTTTTTACTATCGTTTCATTTATCTGCCTTTGGAGTTCTCCGCCCTCGGTATTCTCTTTTCCCATATAAATCAGCTCCGTATCAGGCTGTGCATATTGTAAAATATTTTCATTTACAAGTCTGTCATATACTATACATTCGGCTTTTTTTATTATATTTCTCAACTTTACAGTTATAAGTCCCTCATCACCGCAGCCTGCTCCTGCAATGTAAACTTTACCTTTACTCATTTCTAATCTCCTTAGCTAATTTTTGCGCAATTTCTTTCGGATTTTCCTTATTTCCCGATACTTCTTTAAATATCCTGTTCCCATTATCATTATACATCCCTTTTAGTTTCAATATATCTCCTTCTATAACTGAAGAACAGCCTATCGGTGTATGACAGCCTCCGTCAAATATTCTTGAAAATTCCCTTTCGGCTTCACATATGAGAGTTACTTCCCTGTCATTTATTATTTTCAGCAGATTCTTTATTTTCCTGTCATTTTCCCTGCACTGTATGCACAGTATCCCCTGCCCGGGTGCAGGCATAAATGAAACCGTATCAAAATATTCGGTAATTCTGTCCTGTAAGCCTACTCTTTTTAGTCCTGCCGCTGCAAGAATAATAGCATCATATTCTCCGTCATCAAGTTTTTTAAGCCTTGTATGAATATTCCCTCTTATTGCCTTTATTTTCAGGTCTTTTCTTAAACTCAAAAGCTCTTTTTCCCGTCTTATGCTTCCCGTCCCTATTACAGCATTTTCAGGCAATTCATCTAATTTTAAACCTTTTGCCGAAACAAGCACATCCCTGTTATCCTCTCTTAGAGGAAAGCAAGCATTCAAAAGCCCCGCAGGAGTATTTTGAGGCATATCTTTTAATGAATGTACAGCCAAATCTATTTTATTTTCAATCATTTCCTTTTCTATTTCTTTTACAAACAGGTCTTTCTGTGTAATTCCCCTTATCTTTGTAAAATCCCTTAAATCTTTATCTCCGCTCGTAACTATGACTTTCAGTTCTATATCTAAAGGACTGTTTTTATCAAAATCCTCTATTCCCTGAAAATCATCTCTTTGTCTTAATTCATCATATTTTTCAATAAGCATTTCTTTTACTTTTTCGGCTTGTGCAAGGGCTAAAATACTTCCCCTTGTTCCGATTATTATTTTATTTGTTTTCATCTTGTTTCACCCAGTTCATTTTTTGCCATATTTCCGTATTTTTTCCTTTTTTCGAGCTTTTCGGCTATCTTATTTAACTGTTCTTCGATAATATAAAAATATTTTTCGACTATTTCATCCCTTTTTTCAACATTTTTGTTATATTCATCCCAAATATCTTCTAAATGATAAAGAGAGGCATTTTCATTTTCACCTATACTCGTTTCTATATCTCTCGGAACTGCCAAATCGAGGAAAAACCTCTTTTTCCCGTCATTGAGGATATCTTTCATTTTATCTTTCAGTAACACTAAATGCGGTGCAGATGTAGCACTGATTATGATGTCGCTTTCCCTTATAACATTATATTTCATACTAAACTCCGTTGTTTCCACATCAGGATATATTTTCTGCAATTCTATAGATTTTCTCAGACTTCTATTTGTCATTGTGAGGCGACAGTTGTTCATTTTATGTAAAAGCGCCAAAATAGACTGGCTCAAATCTCCCACTCCTATTACAAATATTTTTTTGTTTTCAAGACTTTCAAACTTTGTCTTTATAAATTTTATCGCTATGGAATCTAGAGAAATATTTTTCTCATTTATTCTGCTTTCGGCTCTAAATCTTTTTCCCGTTTCTATTGCCTGATTAAATATTATATTCAGAAATGAAGAAGTCGTCTTTTTATCCAGAGCCTCAAAATATGCCTTTTTTAGCTGTACCAATATCTGGTCTTCCCCCTTTATTATAGAGTCAAGTCCGCAGATCACTTTTAACAGATATTGTACTGCCTCTATGTTCTTATATATTTTTATCTTTTCTATTTTAAAATCTCTCTTCAGTATTTCAACTTCAAAATTTTCGTCAGTTTCGAGATACAACTCTATTCTAAGGCACGTTTCAACCGATATATACCCTTTTATTACGGATTTATCAAGATAATCATCCAATATCTGTCTATAACCTTCTTTTATAAATTTTTCCCTTTCTTCCAGACTCAAATTTTTATAGCTAAAACTTACAATATAAAAATTTTTTATTAAATTTCTGCTCATTTTTTTCATTTATTTTATTCCTCATTCCATTTAAAAATATTTATTAAAATATTTATTTCAGTGTAATAACATTTAGATTATATCATATTTATCCGATATTTTTCACTTTTTTATAATTTTTTCTCTTTATTTTTTCTTCTGACGGGTATATAATGAAATATATATAAGGAGGTAATCGTTATGAAATTAGTCTTAGTGCGTCACGGAGAAAGTGAATGGAATCTTCAAAACAGATTTACAGGCTGGGTTGATGTGGATTTAACTGAAAAGGGGACAGCTGAAGCCAAAGCTGCCGGTAAAACTCTGAAAGAAGCAGGTTATATTTTTGATGTAGCTTTCACTTCTTTTCAGAAGAGGGCAATCAAAACCCTTAATTATATTCTTGAAGAAATTGACCAGCTATATATTCCCGTTTATAAATCATGGAGACTCAACGAAAGACATTACGGAGCCTTACAAGGATTAAACAAAGCCGAAACAGCAAAAAAATATGGTGATGAACAGGTTCATATATGGAGAAGAAGTTTTGATGTAGCTCCTCCACTTGTAAACACTGATGACAAGGAAAATTATCCTCTTTTTCAGGAAAGATATAAAAATATTCCCGTCGATGAATGCCCGAGGGGAGAAAGTTTGAAAGATACTATACACAGAGTTCTTCCATACTGGGATTCCCATATTTCCAAAGAAATAAAAGACGGTAAAAATGTCATCATTGCTGCCCATGGAAACAGTTTAAGAGCTTTAATCCAGTATCTTCTGAAAATTGATAATATAAAAATTCTTGAGTTAAATCTTCCTACAGGAAAGCCTCTAATTTTTGAAATCAGTAAAAATCTTGAAATATTGTCAGCTCCGCAATTATTTTAATAATTTAAATATAGATTTTCAAATCTTATTGAATATTTTTTGGATATTTTATAGTTAAATTTATTGAAGAACATTAAAAAATAAAAGTAAATGAAAGAGGTCGTTCCACAAGACAAAAGAAATACTCTAATCACAAATTATATAATTTATATATTTATTATTTTTATAAAGGGGTTGTCTCATAAAGTAAATAAAATTACCAAATCATAAATTCTATGTATTTTACTATATTTATAAAATCAATAAAAATAATATCTGTTGATTTTTAAAAATATATAACATTTATGTTAGTAAAATTATTTTTGACTTATGAGACAGCCCCTATTTTTTTAAATTTTAAAATATATTACATTTATGTTTTGAAAATTATTTCCGACTTATGAGACAACCTCTTTTAAATATCATATTTTGTTATAAAACCTTCTATCGATAAACTTTTAAACGATAGACTTTCAAAGTTTTATTATATAATAATTGAGTCTATTTGAAAGTAACAAAGATATTGAATTTCAGATATATTCTATATCTTTCTAAAATGAAAATGATGCCCCTACAGTAACTTGGTAATTAGTTTTATCTTCTACAATAGGACTTCTTCTAATTTCTTTTGAATATTTTGTCAATCCTGCTAAAGCGAAAACTCCAAAGCTATCATTAAATGCATAATTACTTCCTATACTGAAACCGTAAGAATATGACGATTTTGGAGAATATTTGGAAGTTATTTTCCCGCCTATTTCATCATCCTTTATACCAAAATAATAATCCGTATATTTTTTTGAATACATTGTAACATTAGCTTCTGCAAATGTAACAAATTTTTCTGTAATCGGCAAATAAGCTGTTACATCTACTCCACCACTCATACCTCTTTTTCCACCTTGTAATGACAGATTGGTAGCTATATTTTTAAAACTGTATGTTATACTTCCGCCTACTGCAACCTGCGAATCTCTTTTCTTAATACTTCTATAACCTTCTTTCATTTTATCAGGCTTTACTTTAAAACCATCAGAAAAAATGACGGAACCGTTAATAGATAAATCTTTAGTTATTTCCTGTCTATAACCCAACGAGCCCATACTAATTTCCAAATTACCAAAATTATTGAACTCAAAAGCTACATACGGTTGGTAGCGTGCTCTTTTTTCTGTTTTATATATGTCCTGAAAATATGCTCCACCTAAAGATATCTTGCTTTTATGTTCATCTTCCTTTTCTGCAAATACTGCGACTGTATTCAATAACACAGCCAATAAGACTAATTTTCTCATTTCTTTCCTCCTTAAATTTGATTAATTCTTATATATATTTATTTTTCATATATTTATATAGTACATTTATGTTATAACTATTAAAAATTCTATACAAAATAAGTTGAACTATATTTTCAGTATCAAATATATTCTACTAAATTCCTTGAAATTTTTCAAGAATTTTTCAAAAAAAATTGAACATTAATGTGTTTTCATTTCTCTTATAAAATATGAGAGCAATTTCAAACTCTCATGTGATATTTTAATTCTATTTTTTATTAGGCATATTTGTAAGTCCTGCTCCGTCTATTAACCATTTTCCATTAACTTTTATTACTTTTACAGGCATTTCTATACCTGTTTTTTTATCTTTCAAATTAACAATTCCTGTTTTTTGATTATATGATTCCAGCTCAAAAACCGAATCATCCTGCAAATCAGCTACCAACGCACCAAATATAGCAGTATAATCTACCGAATACTTTTCAGAAAATGCACGATCTGCCTTGCTTACTTTTTTACCTTCCAAAATCCAGTTTGATATTTCTATAGCCTTTTCCTGATTTTTATATATTTTCTTAAAATTATTAGTAAGTGGCTGTGCTTCAAACCATTTACTGTCATTTACACCTTTACGTAAATTAATATAGTAAGTATTAATAAAATTCAAAGCTGTTGCTTCCGGAGTATTTTCTGCTTTCTTCACTGTTGTAGCAACTTCTTTTTTAGGCGGTTCCTGATTTGACGCCTCTTTTGAATTTGCCGATATTCCTAAAACTGATACTGCTAATATCCCTGTTAATAAAAATGCTTTTCTCATTTACTTACCTCTTTTCATAATTTTATTTTTTGTGATTATACCATTTTAAAATAAAAATAAAATGAAAAAATTGAGAATTTTTATTTTAAAATAACCTTATTCATTATTTCCTTCAACACTCTAATAACCTTATCATTACTCTCCCTATCCTTTATTGCCAACCTGAAAAATCTCTCATCTAAAAACTTAAAATTTGAAGCATCCCTTATAAGTATCCCCTGTTCCAGCATTTTTTCCCTTAATTTTTTTACATTCATACCTTTAGAAAACAGTTCCTCATTTATTTTCACAGTAATAAAATTTACTTCTGTTTCATAAGGTTTTATCCCTGAAATTTTATTCAACTGCTCATACATATACTTTTTTTCTTCCGTTATCCATTTTAATGTCTTTTCTATATATTCAGCGTCATCAAGAACTGTTATTCCTGCCATTTCAGCTATATTATTTACACTCCACGGCTCTTTTTTTTCGGCTATCTTTTTTTCAAGACTTTTGTCAAAATATATTCCATAACCTAACCGTAAGCCGGGAATAGCAAAAAATTTCGTAAATGCCCTCGTTACAAACAAATTTTGTTTATTTTCCTTAGTATTTATAATACTTTCTTTCAAATTATCCGACAAAAACTCTATAAATGCCTCATCTATAAACAGTTTTGTATTATATTTATTACATTCTTTCAGTATTTCCTCGGTTTCAGCTAATTTCAAAAATTTTCCCGTAGGATTGTTGGGATTACACATTATTAACAAATCATACTTTGCTCCGAGTTCTTTTCTCAAATTATTTATATTTAACTTAAAATCATCACTTTCTTTAAGTTCAAAGTATTCTATTTCGACTTTTTTATCTCCTAAATTCCTATTATCAGAATTTTTATTATTATAATTTTTATTCCCATAATTTCTATTATCGGATTTTTCTGAACAGCTAAAATCATCATAATTTACTGTTCCCTTCACTGCCCTTTCATATTCTCCAAAAGTGGGAGATACTATCAATATTTTTTTAGGCCTTATGACTTTCATAAATAAAAATATTACTTCTGTTGCTCCGTTACCTAATATGACATCTGATATGTCAACTTTATTTAACGAAGCCAATTTACTCCTAAGCTCAACATAATCAGGATCAGGGTATCTTTCAAGAATTTCCATATTTTCATTTATTTTTTTTTTCAAGCTTTCAGGTATTCCGTAGGGATTTATATTGGAGCTGTAATCAAGTATTTCTCTTATATTTTTTTCCCGAAATACTTTATAAATATTTCCGCCGTGAAAATCCATTTTTATCTCCATTCATTCTGTAATTGTTTTATTATAAATTATTTATTATTTTTTTGTTATTTTTTCATTATTTTTATTTAGCAAAACTCTTTTAATATCAAGCTAATAATTTCGTCTGATTTGTATAAATAGAAGCAACTGTAACCTTTCATCCGGTTTAAAAAGATTTTACTGTATCATATTAAAAAATATTTTCCTGCAAATATTAAGGAAAATATTGCTAAACTTAAAAAACTTGTAGCATACATTATTTTTATATTTTTCTTAATATCTTCCAATTCAAAATCTTTTATTTTATCTCCTATTGTAGGTTTATCAGCCTCTTTTCCAAAATAGGAAACTCTTCCTCCAAACTGTACTCCTAATGCTCCCGCAACACTCGCTTCGGCATGGGCAGAGTTAGGACTGCTATGATTTTTTCTATCTCTTATAAATATTTTCAGTGAGTTTTTATAATTATATCTCAAAATCATATTTGCAGCTACTATCAAAAACCCCGTAATTCTTGCAGGAATAAAGTTTGCAATATCATCAATCTTAGCGGAAAATTTGCCGAAATCCATATATCTTTCATTTTTATATCCAACCATTGAATCAAGGGTATTTATCGCCTTATATGTCATTGCTAAAGGCAGTCCTCCCAAAAACATATAAAACATCGGAGCGACTATCCCGTCTACTGTATTTTCGGATATTGTTTCCATTGTACTTCTGATTATCATTTTTTCGTCCATTGTTTCAGTATCTCTCGACACAAGATACGACAGGTCTTTTCTGGCCCTCTCTATGTTTCCTTCCTTCAGTATATTGTAAACCCTGTTCCCCTCCCTTGCGAGGGAATTGACTGAAAACACTGTATACATCAGATAAATTTCAATAAGAGTAAATACCCCCGAAATTTTTGACGATTTATAAATCAGACAGGTCAGTCCGTAAGTTATTGAAACTACAAAAATATTTAATATTATTCCTGCAAAAAATTTATATCTGCTGCCCGATTTTTCTTTTAACAAAATTTTTTCTCCCAGACTGATCATTTTCCCTATAATCTGTACAGGATGAATGATATTCTGCGGATCTCCGAATACAAGGTCGAGTATATAAGCTATCCAGATTTTTATTACAAGCGTCAATTTATTCACATCCCATTATTTCATATATTTTTCTTATATCCAGATTTTCCCTTAAGACTTTCGCAAGCTTGTTGTATTCACTGTTCTTATATTCACTGAAACTGAAATCTTCGTCTATTTTATCAAGTCCTTTCAATTTTCTGACTTCATTAAGAAAATGATTGGTAAATTTGGAATTATCAAATATTCCATGAATATAAGTACCTACAATATTATCTTTTACCATTCCTTTTAATTTTTCATCACCGAATATACACTTTATATCACTTTTAGTCTTATTTTCCAAGTCCTTACCATTTTCATCACTTTTTTCATTTACAAAATAGCTGTAACCCTGATGTATTTCGTAACCTTGTATTTCCATTCCTTCAGCACCACCAAGTATTCCCGAAGCGTTTTCTATTTTGCCCCTGTATTGGGTTGTAACTTTACCCGTTTCCATAACAGTTTCTATATCAAGTAAATCCAGTCCCGAAATTTCATTTAAATCCGACTCTATTTTTTTAGGATCCATTATTTTCTGCCCCATTATTTGAAAGCCTCCGCATATTCCAAAAATCACAGTTCCTTTTTTAGCGAGCCGAACTATTTCCCTGTTTATGTTTTTATCAATCAAATCTTTCATATCCTCTACCGTATTTTTTGAACCGGGAATTATAATAATGTCCTCATCTCCCAGTTCGGAGCTTTTCGTAACATACTTCAACGAAACATCATCATAATGACTGAGTGCGTCAATATCGGTAAAATTTGATATATGTTTCAATTTTATAACTGATATTCTTATTTTTCCTTCTTTTTTTACATTGTACTTATCTATCCCCAGACTGTCCTCTTCTTCAATGCCTAAAGGTACAAAAGGTACAACTCCGAGTACAGGTACCTTTGTAAGCTCTTCTATCATTTCAATTCCTGGAGTCAGTAAAGTCTTATCTCCCCTGAATTTATTTATAATCACACCTTTTATACGTTTTCTTTCACTTTCTTCAAGGAGCATAATCGTTCCGTATATGGCAGCAAACACTCCTCCTCTGTCTATATCCGCAACTAAAATAACAGGAGAATCTGCCATTTCAGCCATTCCCGTATTTACTATATCGTCTTCTTTCAGGTTGATTTCCGCAGGACTTCCTGCACCCTCCAGCACACATATATCAAAGTTTTCCTTTATATGATTGTACGCTGTCATTATATCTTTTTTCAGATTATGCTTAAAAGCGAAATATTCCCTCGCATCCATATTTTTATAGACTTTTCCGTTTACAATGACTTGAGATTTTCTATCTGTCGTAGGTTTAAGCAAAATGGGATTCATAAACGCTTCGGGTTCTATGTTGGCAGCTTCAGCCTGTACTACCTGTGCTCTTCCCATTTCCTTTCCGTCTTTTGTAATAAATGAATTTAGTGCCATATTTTGAGATTTAAAGGGAGATACGCTGTAGCCGTCCTGATAGAATATTCTGCAAAGACCTGCAGTAATTATGCTTTTTCCTACGTTTGACCCTGTTCCCAGTAACATTATATTTTTGTGATTTTTAGACATAAAATCTCCTTTTTCCAAATTTTATTTTATCTTCATAGGTATTCCCGACACTATGAAATATGCTTCATCAGCAATATCTGCAACGAATTGGTTCATTTTCCCCGCAATCTCCCTGAAATATCTGCCCAAAGGATAGCTCGGTACTATTCCCATTCCCAGCTCATTGGAAACAATGATAACATTTTCAAACCTGTTTAAAATATCTATCAACCCGTTAATCTGATTTTTTACCGATATATCACATTTTTCCAAATCTTCTTTTGTCGGCTTATCCCAATTAATATCCTGATTTTCAAAAATAATATTACTGATCATATTTGTAAGACAGTCTATTAGCATATTGTTTTTGACAGTATTTGAAAAAACATCCGTCATGCTTTCAGAAAAATTTTTATAAGTTTCCACTGTAATCCATTTATTCTGACGTCTTTCCTTGTGAAGGGATACTTTCATTTCCATTTCTTCATCAAATACTAAAGAAGTTGCGAGATACACATTTTTCTGATAACCGTTATTCAGACTTAACAGCAATTCTTCGGCAAACTTGCTTTTACCGCTTTTCGCCCCTCCCGTTACATAGATTAGTGCCATATTTCTCCTCGTTTCAATATTTTACGACTTTATCTCGTACAAGTCTTTCTTGTCCATGGAATACTTAATTATCTGTTCTATCTCATATTCTTCCCTGCCAGAAATCATAACAACATTTAATTTTTTCCATTCAGATTTTTCATTAATAATTTCAATCTCGTAGGAAACTAATGCCCCTTGATACTCTTTTCCGATGATTTTTCCTTTTCCCGTAAATATTTCATTTGTTTCAGTTTCATTTACTTTATTATAAGATATATTAATACTTTCAGGACGTACGATAAAATTTCTTCCGTCTTTTTTCAAAACATTCGCTTTTCCGATAAATTCAGCTACAAAAACAGATTCAGGGAAACTGTAAATTTCTCGCGGAGTCCCTGTCTGTTCTATATTCCCTTCATTCATAACGACTATTCTGTCGGAAATACTCATTGCCTCTTCCTGATCATGAGTAACAAAAATCATTGTAATACCTAACTCTTTTTGTATTTTTCTTATCTCATTTCTCACAGTTTTTCTTAGTTTTGTATCTATATTTGAGAGCGGTTCATCAAGTAGCAGTACTTTAGGCTCCAACACGAGAGACCTTGCCAAAGCTACTCTCTGTTGCTGCCCTCCGCTCAATCGGTCTATTTTTCTTTTTTCAAGTCCTCCAAGATTTACAAGACCTATAATTTTATCTATTCTTTTTTTCTTTTCTTCCTTATTCAGCTTTTCTCCTACTTTTAGAGGATACTTGAGACCGTAGGCAATATTTTCATAGACAGTCAGATGAGGAAACAGTGCATAATTTTGAAAAACTGTACTCACAGGACGTGTTTCAGGAGGATAGTCGGTTATTTTTTCCTCCGACAGGAAAATATCTCCCGCTGTAGGAGTTATAAATCCTGCTATCATTCTAAGCGTAGTAGTCTTTCCACACCCGCTCGGTCCTAATATACTTATCAGTTCACCTTTTTTTACGTCTATATTAAAATTATTTACTACAATATTATCCTGATATTTTTTATACAGATTTTTCAGTTGAAGATACATTTTTCCCCGCTTTCTTTTCTTTCATCAGAATTGTTGAAAACAGAACATTTACAATCAGTATGACTAAAATGAGTAAACTCGCGATGACCGACGCCATTCTGTAATCACCGTCACGGATTTCATTAAATAATTCTACCGTTGCAACTTTGGCTGACGGAGTAATCAGAAATATAATTGCCCCCACTGTAGTCATTGTTGTCGTGAAAGTGTTAATAAATCCTACTAAAAAGGCAGGTTTCAGCTGCGGGAGTATCACTTTAAAAAACACTGCTATTTTAGGAGTTCCCAAGTCTCTTGCCGCATCTTCAGTCAGTGAGCTGATTTGACTTAGATTGGCACTTGCTGCCCTTGTCGTTACAGGTATCTGTCTAAAAATACAGTTCAATACCACAATGGCTCCTGTGCCTGTCAGTAAAAACGGAGGATTTTGGAAAGCCAGTAAATACGCTATCCCAAAAAATGGACCGGGTAAAATATAAGGTAATGCAGCTATAAAATCAAAGCTTTTAGAAAATTTTATATTTCTTCGGTCTATATAATAAGAAAAAAGTACTCCGAGAAAACTTGCAATTATTCCCGCTATAAGTGAATAAACTATACTTCGCACCATACTCGGAATTTTTGTAAATGAAAAAGATTGTATAAATTCCGTCGTCCAGTGAAAATATCCTCCGCTATTGCTTGATACTGCCGAAATAAATATGGAAATATACTGCAACAGCATATATACAGCAAAGCACAATGTTACAAATCCGAAAATTGTTTTTAAATAAAAAGGTAATTTATAAATTTTTTCTCCAGTCTGTCCCGATTTTTCGGAAAAACTTCCCATAACATTGGAAGTTGTGAGCTGATGTCTATATACAAGAAAAATAATCACAATAGGCAGGAAAATGAGAAAACTGATAGCCGCAGCTTTTTCAATTTCTCCGTAGGAGATTACTCCTTTATATGCTTCCGTAGCCAACATTCTAAAATTGCCTCCCACAATAATAGGAGTTCCGAAATCAGCAATATTTTTTACAAAAATTATAAAATATACTGCAACTATAGAAGATTTCAACATTGGAACTATAATTCTATAAAGTATATCCCCTGATTTTGAACCCAAGTCTTTTCCTGCTTCTATAACTGATGAAGGTATTGCTGACAGTCCTCCTGTCAATATAAGAGCTGCCAGTGATATTTCGCTAAAAGTCTGCATAATTACAATCCCGTGCCAGCCATAAGGATTAAAATTCAGATGTAACAGATCAGCCGTAATTATCCCTCTTTTACCAAACAGCAGTATATACGACAGCGATGATAAAAAGGGCGGAGAAATCATTGTAAGCATAAGTAACAGCATTAATATTCTCTTTACCCATTTTGAAGCATATGCGACATATACTGCTATCACGGTACCTATTATGACAGATAAAGTTGTGGATAGGAGACATACCCATATACTGTTAATTATTACAGGAATATTCTCTCCGAAGAGAGAGCCGTATAATTTGAATGTAAATTCCCCTTCAGGAAAAATACTTTTTAAGAACAGTGCAGTTATGGGCCATAATATAAATACCATTATCGGTACTACAGCTATTGTGTAAAACAGTCTGTCAATAATTTCCATTAAAATGAAAGAATGCCCAAAATTTTTCTTTTGGGCTTTTTTTTCATTCTTTCGGAGCAATTTCATAATCTATTTCCCCATTTTTTCTTTCCATAATTTCAGTATTTCTTCTCTTCTTGTACCCATTCCTTCTATGTCCATTTTCATTAACTTATCTACAGTCATTCCTTTCAATTCTTCAGGAGGTGTAACATCTTTTCTTACCATCATACGTGGAGCGACTGTTTTCAAAAATTCCTGACCTTCCTTAGATAATGCCCAGTCAACAAATGCTTTAGCAGCAGCTTTGTTTTCAGCTTCTTTGAATATAGCCATTCCTGCAGGAACCCATGGAAGTCCGTCAGACGGTATTATATTTTTTACTTTAAATTCTTTTTCCATTTTATAAGTATCTCCGCCTAAAGGAATTATACCTACTGCCATTTCTCCATTTTTTACTTTTGATGTAGGTTCTGAACCACGTTGTGCATAAAACGGAATATTTCCTTTTATTGCTTCAAGGTAGGCCCAGCCTTTTTCTTCTCCCATAGACTGTAACAGATTGTATACAACCGCGTAATTTGTACCTGAAATCGCAGGGTCAGCCATAATCAGTTCATCCTTATATTTAGGATTTTTCAAATCTTCCCATGACGCAGGTTCAGGAATATTATTTTTTGCCAGTACATCAGTATTTACTAAAAATCCTGCCGTTACAATAGAAACTCCTGTCCAGTAGTCATTTCCGATAAATCTCTGATCCATTTCTTTTTCTTCAGGAGATACATAATTTTCCAGATAACCTTTTCCTCCTGCAACAATAAAGCTGTCAGCTCCACCGCCGAACCATACATCTGCACCGATTTTTCCGTTTTGGGCATTCAGTTTAGATAAAACTTCTCCCGAAGAAATATCTAAAAACTCTACTTTTATTCCCGTTTTTTTAGTAAATTCCTCAAAAATTTTTTCTTTTGCATCATAAGCAGCTATGACTTTCAATGTACCTTTTGCCCCTTCTGCTCCGTCTTTCTTGTCCTCTTTTGCTTCATTACCTTTCTGACATGCTGTTAGAAGCCCTATTGCCAGTATAACTAACAACATTACTCTTTTGAACGTTCTGCTCATCTTGACTTTTCCTCCTTGTATTATGTATTTTGTATCATTTTATTCATTTTTTATAATTTTTGAAAATATTTTTATTCGAAAAAATACTTTTATATTATAAACTTCGATGAATTTATTTACCTGTATTGTAATTTAGAATTTAAGTTTAGTCCATTTTTATTTTCCAATAATTTCTTTTATTTCTCCATATATACTTCTCTCAGGAAAAATTCTCCGCCTATTGCCACAAAGCCCAAACCTTTTACCTTAGGATTTACAAGATATCTTTTCTGTCTTTGGAACAGTATGCCTACAGGTACTTCTTCGGATATTATTTTTTCCATTTCTATCATAGCGGGTATTCTCACTGCCGGGTCTGCCGTACTTTTTACAGTTTTTACAAGCTCATCATATCTGGCATTGACATAATCCCCACGGTTATTTGCATTTTTCGAGTCAAATAAATCCAAATATGTGATAGCATCCTGAAAATCCCCTGTCCAGTTATGAATTGTTATTTGGTAGTTTCTCTGTTTTGTTCTTTCTCTTCTTTCTTTTCCTGTAAGGACGCTCAATTTCAGATTAACTCCAAGATTTTTTCTCAAATTTTCCTGAATATATTCGGCAATAATTTTTGTATTTCCGCTGTCAGTAAATAATAATTCCATTTCTGGAAACGAAGCAAGTCCCTCTTCTTTTAATCCTTCTGCTAACAACTTTTTGGCCTCTTCAAGGTTGTATTCGGGAGTTGATGTCGGAACTTCTTCAGAAAAGTCCTTTTGCAGTCCTCTTATTCCTATTCCGTTCGGTACAAATGTCTTGGCTTCTTTTTCAGTTCCCTCTAAAACAACATCTATCAATTCTTTTCTGTTCAGACCTTTTTCAAGGGCATTTCTTATTTTTGCATTGTTTAAAGGCTTCACTTTAGTATTAAACAGTAAATACCATAGTCCTCCGTCATCAGCGGTAATCAACTTTGTGTCATTTTTTGTACTCATATTCAGTTTATATTCTTTTGCCTGTTCGGCAGTTACTCCCGTAACATCTATTTCACCATTTTTAAAAGCATTGAATGCGGCAGTTGTGTCAGGAATAAGTTTTAATATCATCTTATCAGTTTTTACATTTTTTGTATCCCAGTAATTAGGATTTTTTTCAAAAATCAGCTGGGAATCGTGCTGCCATTCTTTCAAAAGATAAGGTCCCGAAGATATTGTTTTATCAGCTTCAGTAAAATATTTTTCTCCTACTTCTTTATAATATTTCTCATTTAGAGGCATATATGCCTTGAACGTAATCAAATCATCAAAATAAGGTGTAGGAGCTTCCAATTCCACTTCAAGTGTCTTATCATCTATAACTTTTATACCTACTTCATCAGCTTTTACTTTTCCTCCATTAAATGCTTCCCCGTTTTTTATAGGGAAAAGTAAACTTGCATTACTTGCCGCCGTAGCCGGGTCCAAGGCTCTAAGCCATCCGGCTTTAAAGTCATTGGCAGTTATAGGGTCGCCGTTCGACCATTTCAGTCCGTCTCTCAAATGAAATGTCCATTTCAGTCCGTCAGGAGTAGACTCCCACTTCTCAGCAAGTCCTGCTACGGATTTACCGTCCTTATCTTTTCTAAGCAATCCTTCCATTACAAGGTCATCTACAGTTCCTCCTGCAATATCGGTAGTTATCTGAGGATCTATAGAAGACGGCTCTCCTCCAAGATTTAGTGTGAATACTTCTTCCGAATTTTTCTTTCCGCAAGACAGAATCAGTATCAGCATTGTAAATAATAACAATATTTTTTTCATTTTGCTGCCTCTCCTTCACTTTTTGTTTTTTATTTATTTTTTATATAGTTATTATACCCTATATTTCGAGAAATTTCTATAATAATTATTTATTATTGTATATTATTCCGCATTGCTTTTTATATATAATAAGGTATAATATTACTAATTAAAATCAATCAATATTTTAGGAGGAACTTGCAATGAAAAAAATTTTTTTCTCAATCTTTTTAGCATTTTGCTTAAATATTTTTTCCAATGTAAATTATAATGTTTTTGTAATTATGGACAATAATGCAAAAGAAAATGTCGAAAATATTTCAAAAGGTCTCAAAGAAGCGGGAATTGACAGTCTTTATTCCAAAGGATATGCTATCCATATGACATTGTATCTAACTGAATACAAGCCTGAATCCCTGAAAAAAATAAAAGAAGTTGTCAATAAAATAGCTAAAGAGACAAAGCCTTTCGATGTAAACTTTTACAGATTAAGAAAAACAGGAGGAAACTGGTTTATGCTTGATGCTGAAAATAACGGAATTATACAGGGACTGGCAGATGAAGTAACTGTCAGACTAAATAAATACCGTGCAACAGACGCAAAAGTACCTGACTGGGCAAAATCCATTCCCGAAAAAGTAAAATCTTTTAATTTATACGGTTCTCCCAATGTATTTATGAATTTTGACCCTCATATAACATTACTTACTCCCGAAGACCCTGCAAAAATAGATACATTTACTTCAAAATACAACTTTAAGCCTTTCAAAGCCAAAGTTATCGGTATAGGAATTGCTCAAGTCGATGATTTGGGACAGGCAAAGGATATAATTTATTCCGTGAAATTTAAATAATATATTAAATTAAAACTTATCAGATATATCAATAATTAATCAATATGCATTTTAAAAACACAAATCTGCTTTCTTTATTTTGTTTTCGTTATGAAAGTACAAAAGAATAAAAAGAGGCTATTTCAGAATAGCCTCTTTTTTATATTCTTATTTATTTTCTATGCTTAAATTTCCGAAGAAAAATTCTCCACCAATAGGTGTAAATTGTAATCCTTTTACTTTAGGATTTACAAGATACGGTCTTTCCCTGTGGAAAAGCACTCCCACAGGAGTATCCTCAGTTATAATTTTTTCCAGTTCTATCATAGCAGGTATTCTCACTGACTGGTCAGCAGTATTTTTAATAGTTTTGACTAATTCATCATATCTTGGATTGGAGTAATCTCCACGGTTATTTCCTCCATTTGTTACAAATAAATCCAGATAAGTTATCGCATCTTTAAAGTCCCCCGACCATCCTGCCAACACCAGATCAAAGTCTTTCTGTTTCATTCTCTGAATTCTTTCTTGGAAAGTCATCGCACTGAGCTGTATATCTACATTCAGATTTTTTCTCAAACTTTCCTGAATATATTCAACTATAGCTTTATTATTTCCGGAATCGTTGAATATCATTTCAAGATTAGGCAGTTTATCAAGACCTTCTTCTTTCAGCCCTTCAGCTAAGAGTTTCTTAGCTTCTTCAGGATTGAACGCAGGTATCGAAGTAGGTACTTCTTCAGGAAAATCTTTGGAAAGTCCGTTTATTCCTATTCCTTTAGGAGTAAAAGTTTTAGCAGCTTCTCCTGCACCGTTTAATACTACATTTACCATTTCTTCTCTATTTATAGCCATTAATAATGCTTTTCTTACTTTTGAATTGGCCAATCCTTTAGCTTTCGCTTTATTATTCATCAAAACATACCATACAGAACCGTCATTTGTTTTCACAAGTCTCGGGTCATCTTTAAATTCTTTTGCCTGTTCAGTTGTTATGGATGTTACATCCACTTCATTGTTTTTAAAGGCATTAAGTGCTGCCGTATTATCACTTATAAGTTTATATACTATATTATCTACTTTTACATTGGCGTTATCCCAGTAATTAGGATTTTTTTCAAATACCATATCCGAATCATGAGTCCATTTTTTCAATACATAAGGTCCTGAAGATATTGT
>CALIJH010000047.1 GCA_938017765.1 uncultured Leptotrichia sp. | reverse complement strand
TTATAAATAATATACAAATATATCAAATTTCTCAGGAATTTTATTTCCTGATTTTTTTTGTTTATAAAAAAATAAATTTATTTTTAAAATTTTTAAATTTAAAATTTTCAAAAGCTTAAATTGATTAATTGATTAAATGAAATAAATTTTGTAAATTCCAAAAGAAGAATTAATTTCTTTTACTTTTATCAAGTTTTATATTTAGAATATTTTAAATAGTTTGATTTTAAAGCAGTTTAAGTATATAATATAAGAAATTATGTAAAAAATAGGAGAATAAAATGAAAACTGAAAATTCAAGGAAAATATTTGAAAAAGCAAAAAAATCAATTCCCGGAGGGGTAAACAGTCCCGTAAGGGCATTTCAGTCTGTAAATAAAGATTATCCTATATTTATAGAAAGCGCGAAAGGCAGCAGGCTTTACGATGAGGACGGAAATGAGTATATAGACTGTATAGGCTCATGGGGGCCTATGATTTTAGGTCATAATTACCCTGAAGTATTGGAATGTATAAAAAAGGAAGTGGAAAAAGGGACTTCGTTCGGTCTGCCTACAAAAAAAGAAGTGGAACTGGCAGAGCTTGTAAAAGAATGTTTTCCGTCTATTCAAAAACTAAGACTTACAACTTCAGGCACAGAAGCTGCAATGGCTGCAGTGAGAGTAGCCCGTGCATTTACAGGAAAAAATAAAATATTGAAATTTGAAGGATGTTATCACGGACATTCCGATTCGCTTATGGTTAAAGCGGGGTCAGGACTTCTGACTTTTGAACATCAGGACAGTAACGGCATAACGGACGGAGTGATGAAAGATACTTTGACATTGCCTTTCGGAAATATTGAAAAAGTAAAAGAACTTTTAGCTAGAGAAAAAGATATTGCTTGCATAATATTGGAGCCAATCCCTGCAAATATGGGATTGATTGAGACTGATAAAAAATATTTGGAAGAACTGAGAGAAATAACTGAAAAGGAAAATATAATCCTTATATTTGATGAAGTGATAAGCGGTTTCAGAGTGGCATTGGGAGGAGCTCAGCAGCTTTACGGGATAACTCCTGATTTGACAGTGCTTGGAAAGATAATAGGCGGAGGCTATCCTGTCGGAGGATTTGGAGGTCGTGAAGATATTATGAACCTTATTTCACCCGTCGGAAATGTCTATCATGCGGGAACTCTGTCGGGAAATCCTGTTTCTGTGGCAGCAGGGATAAAGACTATCTCCATATTGAAAAATAATCCTGATATATATACGAAACTGAATGAAAAAGTCCATAATTTTATTCAGGGAATAAAGAAATTAATAGAAAAATATAATATAAATGCAACTGTAAACTGTAAAGGAAGCTTGTTTACAATATTTTTTTCCGATAAAAAGGTGAAAAACCTTGAAGATGCTATAAATACAAGTGATGAAATGTATAACATATATTTTGATACTATGCTTGAAAATGGGATAATAGTTCCGCCGTCCAAATACGAGGCTCATTTCATATCTATGGCTCATACTGACGAAGAAATGAAAAAGATACTTGAGATTACTGAAAAAGCTTTCGATAAAATGACAAAATGATTTAAAAAAGAGTAATGATTATAAAGAGTAATAGTTATAAAATAAAAAGAGAGGGTGAATTTTGTTGTGCATTATTCTAAAATTTTAGACGACACTATAAAAAATATAATACCGATAAATAGAGAAAGAATGAAAAATAAGGGAAAAGAACTGAATTCACTTTTAAAGACGCCGAAAGGGCTTGGAAAACTTGAAAATCTCGCAATACAGCTTGAAGGAATAAAAGAAAATTATAGACCTGAAAAAAAGATTGTAACGGTAATGGCAGCAGATAATGGAGTTGAGCGGGAAAAAGTAAGTAAATCAAAGAGGGTCATTACTCAATATGTAGTGGAAGCCATGCTTCAAGGGAAGTCCTCTATAAATGCTCTTGGAAATGTATTTAATGCTGATGTGAAAGTCATCGACCTCGGAATAGACAGAACGACAGATACAGAAAACGTAATAAATCTCGCAGGTATCATAGACAGAAAACTTATGCATATGGGTACTCACAATATAGCTGAAAAAGCTGCAATGTCTTATGATACTGCGATTAAAGCAATAGAAACGGGAATAGAAATCGTCGATATTTTTGTTCAAAAAGGCTATAATCTTTTTGCTACCGGTGAAATGGGAATAGGAAATACCACTACAAGCAGTGCGATGTTAAAAGTCTTTACGGATTTGCCTTTGGATGATATTGTAGGTTATGGGAGCGGGATAGATGATAAAACGCTGAAACATAAGAAAAATATTATAGAAAAAGCGATAAATATAAATAGCGAAAAAGAAAATATAAATTCTGCCGACCCTATAGATGTACTTGCAAAAGTTGGAGGACTGGATATTGCAGGAATGACAGGAGTTTATCTTGGTTGTGCAAAAAACTGCATACCTGTTGTAATTGACGGATTTATTTCGTCTGTAGCTGCATTATGTGCATATAAACTGTGCAAAAATTCAAAAGATTATATGGTACCTTCTCATCTAAGTGAGGAACAGGGAATGAAATATATTATGAAAGAACTAAAAATGGAACCTCTTCTGTTTATGGATATGAAACTGGGAGAAGGTACAGGAGCGGTTATGATGTTTCCTGTAATAGAGGCGGCATGTAATATAACAGGAACAGTGAGAAAATACCCTCAAGTATAAATTACGGGAGAAAAATAATAAAATGAGCCAGAAGGATGATAATAACAGGAAAGACGAGAAAAGCTTGAAACTATATATTGTAAGGCACGGCGAAACCGAATGGAATTTAATAAAAAAATTTCAAGGCCAGTTGGATTCTCCATTGACAGAAAATGGGATAAAGATAATGAAAGATACGGGGAACAAGCTTAAAAACATTATATTCAGCCGAGTTTATACAAGCGAGCTGGGCAGGGCTGTAAAATCGGCAGAAATAATCTTAAATAAAAACATAAATTATAAAAATGACAAAATAGAAATAAAAAAGATGTCTGAATTAAATGAAGTTTATTTTGGACTTTGGCAGGAACTAAGTCATGAAGAGGTATTTGAAAAATATCCTGAAGAAGCGAAAAATTATTTTTATAATGTAAGAAAATATAATGCTGAAAATATAAAAGCTGAAAAACTGAAAGACGCTTTAGACAGGTTTTTAAGGGGAATAGAGAAAATTCTAAAAAATCATAAATCAGGAAATATACTTATAGTTACTCATGGAACTGTGCTTGAAATGTTTATAAATTATGTGGAAAATAAAGATTTACTCGAAATAAACGAAAGAAAACTTGTAAATAATGGAGATTATAAAATTTTTAATTATAAAAATGGGAAATTTTCGGAAGAAAAATAAATTATATTAAATATCAGATAAACTGAATTATCTAAAAAGATAATAAAAAATTGGCAATGATACTATTTCGACAAAGACAGTATAATAAAGATATAAATTGGAAAATAACTGATTAAAATAAATTTTTTAACAAATGAAAGGAGATTTGAAAATGATTTGGATAATCGGAGGGACGAAAGATTCGAGGGATATATTTGAAAAATTGATAGAAAAGACCGACAGAAGTATACTTGTCAGCACGGCTACAGAATATGGAGGAAAACTTCTTGAAGAATATATTGAGAAAAATAATAATGATAAGAGGGAACTGAAAGTAGTTTCCGAGAGATTGAGCGAAGAACAGATGAAAGAACTGATTAAAAAGGAAAATATAAATTTGATTGTGGATGCCAGTCATCCTTATGCGATAAATGTAAGTAATTTTATAATAAAAGTAACAGATGAAATGAATGTAAAATATATGAGATTTGAAAGAAAAATGCTTGATTATGGAAATGAAAACATAGAAAAATTTGACTCGCTTGAAGAAGTAAATGAATTTGTAAAAAGGCTTGAAGGAAAAAATATACTAAGTACATTGGGATCAAATAATCTGAAAGATATAAAAGAAATGGGAGAAAAAAATAATCTGTATGTAAGAATGTTGCCCACTGCCGATTCTATAAAAAAAGCTGAAGAATTAGGTTATTTACCTTCGAGAATAATAGCAATACAGGGACCTATAAGTAAAATATTGAATAAAGCAATGCTTGAAACTTATAAAATAGACTATCTCATAACCAAGGAAAGCGGGACAACAGGAGGAGAACAGGAAAAAATCGAAGCGTGCAGGGAATGCGGAACAACAGTTTTAGTAATAAAAAGACCTTTCCTTGACTATGGAAAAGTTTATTATGAAATTGATGACTTAATGAAAGATCTGTAAAATAAAAAATAGAGCCGTTTCAAAACTGAAAATCCTTCTATTTTTGAAATAGCTCTATTTTTATATTATTTAACTATTATTCAATTGTTCAATTTTTATTCAACTTTTTCAAAAGTTAAAGCTCCATTGCCGGTTTTTAGTATCAGAGTATTGCCTTTTAATTCATAAGATTTCACGTTTTGAAGCTGTTCAAGATATTTACTTTCCAGATCCATTAAGTCAATATCTCCTGCCATTAAGGAAACAGTTATCGGAGTAAAGGAAATACCGTTACCTTTCAGTTTATATTCTGCGGAATATGTATTTATTCCTGAATGACCGCTCATTCCTTCAGAAGAAAATTTTAGAGTAATTCCATTTTTCAATTTTTTATCTGAATAAATCTGCTCTAAATTTACTCCTGTAAGATTTTTTAATTTCCATGAAGTATTCGTAAGGTTAGCTGATTTAACGGGTGTCTTTTGATTTTCACCTTTTGAATCTGAAACACAGCTAAAAATAAAGAATATTGAAATTAAAGCTAATATAATTTTTAATTTCATAATAAATCATCCCTTTCAAATTTTTCTATATATATTATACCCAATAAAACTTAAAAGAAAATGAGAAATGGAATTTTTTATTTATAAAAAAATGGTATTAAGAAAAAAACACATCGGTTAATCAGATCAATTTACCATAAGAAAGATTTTCATATTTCTATGTTATAGAGATTTATTATGCTATATTAATATTTTGTTATATCAATATTTTCAAAATAAATGTATTATTTCGATGATTTCATATATTCCTTTCCCCATTCACATAAAGATTTTAATACAGGCTCGATAGTTTTGCCTGTTTCGGTCAGAGAATACTCTACTTTTGGAGGAATTTCAGGATAAACGGTTCTTTTTATTATTTTTTTATCTTCGAGTTCCCTTAATTGTTCGGTTAAGGTTTTAGTAGTTATATTTCCCAAAACTTTCTGAAGTTCATTAAAACGTATGATTTTTTTATTATAAATATTCCATAAAATTCGCAGTTTCCATTTTCCGCTTAATATATTAATGCCTAAGTCCATAGGACATATATCTGACGGGGATAGTGATTTTGCCATTTTATTTTATTCCTTTCCTTAAGTATCAAAAAAGATACTTTATATTAAAAATGTACGTACTTGTAACAGTTTTAAAGGTATGCTACACTTTATTATAACAAAAATATTTATCTAAAGAAAGGATGATTTATATGATAATAGACAGCCATGAACATGTTATGTTTCCTACAGAATTTCAGATAGAAAAAATGGATAAAGCAGAAATAGATAAAGCGGTACTTTTTACTACGACACCTCACCCTGAAAAAGCCTTTTCATTGAATGAATTTAAAAGTGAAATGTCCGTTTTATTTAAAATTCTTGGCGGAGAAAATACTCTTGAAATTAATAAAAAGAGAATGAAAAAAGATATTTTAGATTTAACGGAAGTAATTAAAAAATATCCTGACAGATTTTATGGATTTGGACCTGTGCCATTGGGAATGACTTTTGAAAATACTGAATTATGGATAAAAAAATATATTATTGAAAATAATCTGAAAGGTGTAGGAGAATTTACTCCGGGAAATGATGAGCAGATTAATCAACTGGAAACAGTTTTTAAAGTGCTGGAAAAAATTATATCGGAAGAAAATCGAATTTTACTTGTATGGGTTCATACTTTTAATCCTGTTACTCTAAACGGTATAAAAATCTTGGAAAAACTCACTGAAAAATATTCGAAAACACCTGTAATATTCGGACATATGGGAGGTTATAATTGGCTGGAAGTAGCAGATTTTGTAAAAAATACGTCGAATGCCTATATTGATTTATCCGATACGTTTTCTACTCTTGCAGTAAAAATGGTAATAAATGAAGTTCCTGAAAAATGTCTTTACAGCTCTGATGCACCTTATGGGGAACCTATATTAAATAAACAGATGATAGAATATTTAATTCCTTCAAAAAAAATAAAAAATAAGGTATTTGGAGAAAATATTTTAAAGTTGCTGAAATAAAAAAACCGTTTCAAAAATAGAAATTGATAATAAAATTAGTATAAAAAATAATATTTATAAATTTTACAAATAGATATATTTTTATTATATTTTATATTTATCACTATTTTTGAAACAGCTTTTTTTATGATTGATTTATAAAAATCTGAAAATTTTATTTTTTATATTCAAATATTATAATAGCACCTTTGTTTGCCATTTCAGTTGTCGGTTTTCCGTCAGTTCCTATCACATTACCTGTCGTATCTGTTGCAATATAGATTTTTGTTGTGTCAGGGCTTACAATAGCTACACGATAACGGTTATTAGTTTTAAAGTATTTTATTGTATCTCCCTGTATTTGTTTTCCGTCAGCGTTTAAAGGAACTCTATATAATGCTCCATTTTTTAACGAAGTAATCAGTAACGAATTACGCCATGCTTCTATTTTTCCGTCTTTCGGATAATAAGCCACACTTGATGGAGCTATTGTAGGCCAGCATAGATAAGAAAGTTTTCCACATTGTTCGTTTTTGAAATTATAACCGTTTTGAACTGTAAAGAAAGTTTTTAAAGGTTCTTTAAAGTTACTTGCAGTAAAATCAGTTTCCTTATATTTTTTTCCGTTATCCGAATTATCTACATATTCATAAGCAAGATTATCTTTAAATCCTGCAACATTTGGCCAACCGTAGTTTCCGCCTGCTTCGAGTAAATTAAGCTCATCATCGGAAGAAGGACCGTGTTCTGTACTGAATAATTTATCTCCCACAAAAACAAGACCCTGAGCATTTCTATGTCCATAAGTAAAAATGTGACTTCTTACTCCGTTGATTACAGGATTGTCTTTAGGAATAGAGCCGTCCACATTAAGTCTTAGAGTAGAACCGGGATAGCTACTATAATCTTTTTTGGAAACTTCCGCAGCTGTCGGAGTACGTTGAGCTTCGATAGGTTTTTTCAAATTTTGCCCTTGATTATGCCCTTGGTCTCCTATTGTATAGTACAGTTTTTTATCGGGACCGAAAATTAGACGCCCTGAATTATGGTCGTTACTGCCGGGCAGTTTATCCAGAATTACAGTTTCATTTGTAAGTCTGTTTGATTTTTTGTCATAAGTCAGACGTACAATACGTGCAAATTCTTCCTGTTTGTCATTTTTATACGTGTAAGCCGTATAAACATAATTTTTGCCTTTTCCTGATAAAAAGTCAGGGCTCAAAGCAAGACCTAAAACACCTTCATGCTGAGGACCTACAAAAGCATTGTCAAATGTATATAGAATTTTTGATTCTCCTGTTTCAGGATTTACTGTACGAATATTTTTACCTGCACGTTCCGTAATCCAAAGCTGATTGTCAGGACCCCATACCATTTCCCAAGGGAAATTCAATCCGTCAGTAAGTACTCTCCCCTCAAAAGGCTCCGAAGCAGGAACTTTGTCCCCATGGGCAGCATTCAATGAAACAGAAGCTGCGATTAGCGCTGCTAATGACACAAAAGCAGTCTTTTTTAAGAAATTAAAATTCATAATTTTTCCTTTCATTATTATATACTTTTTATATTTTTAACCGAATATCCTGCGAATTTGATTATGTCTGAAATTGTTTTATCATTTACATCGGAAGAAAAATCAACTTCAGCATTTTTGTTATCAAGATTTATTTTTACTTTTTCAGTTTCAGGAATTCCGTAAAGGGCATTTTCCACTTTTTCCGCACAGTGAGAGCAGCTCATTCCTTCGATTTCTATAATTTTTTTCATATAAAAAACCTCCTGTATTTTTTGATTAGGAAACATTTTTGTATATACATATTATCAAAAATAAACTCCTATGTCAATTTATATTCTAAATTTATTTCTAACCGTATTTTTACAAAATATAGCTATTTAGGAAACAGATGAGTAAGTTACATTTTGATAGGCTCAATTTTTATTTACAAAACTCGGAATAAAATATATAATATAAATACCATAAATATAAAAATAAAAAAATAACAAAAAATGAAAATGAGAAAAATAAAAATGAAAGGAGATATGACTTTGAAATTTCCAGTCATATAATCAGAAATGGAGCATTATTTTTCAGAAAATCCGAATATAAAGTCCGAAAAGAGAAAAATAAAATATGCAATAGAAGATAAAGATTTTGAATTTATTACTGATAATGGAGTTTTTTCCAAATCCAAAGTCGATTTTGGGACAGATTTGATGCTGAAAGTTTTTATGAAAAACTTTAATTCTCAAGAAAAATTGGATATTCTGGACATTGGTTGCGGATACGGGGTAGTTTCGGCTGTAATAAAGACGTTTTATCCTTTTTTAGATATGACATTATCTGACGTCAATGAAAGAGCATTGGAATTAAGCGAGGAAAATCTGAAAAACTGTAATATAAATGAATACAGTATAATAAAATCCTCTGCTTTTGATAATATATCGGAGAAATATGATATAATTCTTTCAAATCCTCCGATAAGGGCAGGAAAAGAAATAATATTTAAAATATATGAGGGAGCTTATGAACATTTAAGGGAGGAAGGAGAATTTTACTGTGTAATTCAGACAAAACACGGTGCCAAAAGTACAAAGAAAAAATTGGAAGAAATTTTCGGGAATTGCGATACTCTGACCATAGACGGAGGGTATAGAATTTACAGAGCCAAAAAATAATTGAAAACAGTTAAAGAAAACAAAGGGAAATAAAATTTGTTTTTCTAAAAGTTTGACAATCAAAATAAAATATGGTATATTTACTTATAATGTGGAAATTTTAGATTTAATATAAACGGGAGGAAAGAGACATGTCAAAAATTGGTATTTTTTATGGAACAACTACAGGGGTAACAGAAGATGCTGCAAAAAAAATAGGTGAAAAATTAGACGGAGCCGATGTATATAATATCGCAGGAAACGAAGACAAGCTTGGCGATTATGATGTTCTTATTTTGGGAACTTCGACTTGGGGATTTGGAGATTTGCAGGATGACTGGCAGACAGCATTGGACGCATTATCAAATCTTGATTTAAAAGGTAAGAAAGTGGCTTATTTCGGTTCAGGAGACCAGATGACTTTTTCAGATACATATGTAGACGGAATGGGTATTTTAAATGAAACAGTAGAGAAAAAAGGTGCTGAAATAATAGGTCAGACAAGTACGGACGGCTATGATTTCAGTGAATCAAGAGCAGTTAAAAATTCTAAATTTGTGGGACTGGCTATTGATGAGGTAAATCAGTCAGACCTTACTGATGAAAGAATAGAAGCGTGGACAGAAGAATTAAAAAAAGTTTTATAATATAATTTTAGAATATAAATTTAAAATATTAGAATAAACTATGGTATTCATTAACTGAAAATTTTAAAGTAAACTATTTCAGTAGGTTGAATGTAATAAATAAAAAGACAAGATATTTTTATAAATAAAAATAAGTCTATTAAAAGACGGGAAGCACATTAAATGTGATTTTAGCTATATTTATATATAACTAAAATAAATCAATTTTCACGAGTTGATTTTCTCTCCAAAAAGCAAATAAAGAGGCGTATCCACAGCGTCTCTTTTTTGCAATCTGTTAATTATTAATTATAATATTTCCGGTATGGACACATCCGAATAGAGAATTTCGCCCTCCTGAAATAGTTTTTTCAGCTTGATTTTTTCTTCTAAAGGAAGATATTCAACGTAAATATTTTTTAAATCTTTTAATTCCGATTTTTTTAGAGTGTTAAGGAAAATAATGTTTTCGGGTATTTCTATATTTTCATTTACTATTTCTATTGAAGAAAATATATCTGTTTTTTCGGATTTAGAATTCTTAAATTTAATATTTTCTAAAATAAATTTTTTAAATTCGGAATTATTCGAGTCAGAATTATTTGAATTATTTTTATCATATTTATTATCAAAAATATAGCAAAATCTTGTCTGCATATTATTTATGTCCAAATTATCAGTGTCAGATTCATTATTTTTTTCCAGAAATTTTTCAAATCCATTTTTGTCATTATAAAATAGGGTAAAGGGATATTTTGTATCATTCATAATATCTAAATTTTGTTTATTAGACGAATTTTCCATATTTTTTATGTTTTTTTTGTCATTTGTATCAGACTTATATTCGTATTCTGAAGTTATATCAAAATATGTTTTTATAAACGGATTATCATAAGGAAAATTTTTAACATTTTTTGTAATAATTCTGCTTTTTCTGCCCGTTCTCTTCATATAATAAATTCCCAGAGTGAGCAAAAAGTTATTCAGCATTTTTGCGGAATAATTATTTACGGAGTTGTTTGATATATTTGCAGAATTATTGCTTTCAGAGTTGCCTGATGTTTTTATGAAGTCATTGTCAGTTTGTATTATCAAATTTTTATTCTGTTTAAAAAATATTCCGAGCAGTTTTTTTGTATAACTGTCATATTCCATATTTCCTATCAGAAATTCTTTTATTTTTTTGAAAATGGAAATATCGGTATAATCATAGCACTCAAAAATATAATCTTTTTTAATCAATATATCTACTATGTTATGCGTTAAAGTTTTTCTTATTTTTTCTATTTTTATTTTAAAATTACTATTGTAATATTTATTCAGTAAAATAAGCAGGTTGGAAATATTGTAGTCAAGTCTGCCGACAAATTTTCTTCCTTGGAAAAGAGAAATCTGGTCAAATTCGATTTTAGTATTCAGCAAAGTTTCACTTTCCAAATCAATATTCGTATAAAATACAGATTTTAAAGGGAAAGAAGTATTGTATAAGGAATGATAATAAGAAAGAGTATCATCTTTTAAATCTGACACTTTGATGTCATCAATATAAACTTTAGTATAATATTTATCCTGAAACGGTTCTACTTTCAGTTTGTATACAATATCATAAAATAAATTTTGGCTCAAATCCTTGAAATATTCTCCTGCTCCGAACCATACCGCATTTTTACTTGTAAAACCTTTCTGTTTTAAGTCGAACATAAGATGATTTTTACTTTCCCCAATAAACTTAATGTTTTCGAGAAGTATATTTTTTGTCTGGAAAGTAGGACTCGGATTTCCGAAACCGAAAGGTTTCAGCAGTTCAATCACTTGAAAAAATTCATAAGAAATTTTCTGTATAGGAATTTGTTTATCAATATTTATAACTTTGACAAAATCTTCTTTTTTCAATATTTTTTTTGCATAATCGTTGATTTTTTTTCTAAACAGTTCAATGTTTTTGATAGGTATCGTAAAACCTGCCGCTCCTGAATGCCCTCCAAATTTTACAAATAATTCGGGCATGGACTGGAGAGCTTCCAAAATGTTGAAATTTTCTATACTTCGGCATGAACCTACCGCAATTCCCTCGTCTTCTTTCACTTCCATAATGATTACCGGTTTGTAATAAGTATCGACTATTTTAGCTGCGGCAATACCGATAACTCCGTGATGATACTCGGGAGAATAGTCTATAATTACGAAGTCTTTATCAATATTGTGTTTTTCAATATTTTTTTCTACCATTTCGATGATATTGTTTTGCAGCTCTTTTCTTTCATAGTTTTTGTTAATGAGTTCTTTTACGATAATTTCTATTTCTCTGTTATTATCTGAAATTAGGAGTTTTACAACCATTTTTGCATCTTTCAGGCGACCCGCAGCATTAAATACAGGAGCAATAATAAATCCTACGTCATAAGTGGAATATTCCGTTTTCGGATTGTCATTACTATCGAGATTGCTGTTGAACAGCTTGTATAATAGGAAACTCAGTCCTTTATTTTCAGAAAAAGGCAGTTTTTCCAGACCAAATTTTGTCAATATTCTATTTTCCTCAAGGAGAGGCACAATATCGGCAACAGTTCCTATCGCGACAAGGTCAAGAAATTTATAGGCGTTTTCTTTTTTGCCGTTTCTTTCATAAAGAGCTGAAACAAGCATAAAGACAGTTCCGACACCTGCCAGAAATTCAAAAGAAAATGTATTTTCCTTTCTTTTAGGATTGATAACTGCGACCGCAGCAGGAATATTGCCGCTGTATAAATTATGATGATCGGTTATTATAATTGGAAGATTTATGGAATTTGCGTAATCTATCTCATTAAAAGCCGTAATTCCGGAATCTACAGTGATTACAAGTTCTCCTCCTGAATCCTTTATTTTTTTTAGGGCGTCATTATTGAGACCGTATCCTTCGTCCCGTACGGGAATATAATAATTTACGTTATCGGCTCCCAATTCTTTTAAGGCTAAATACAAAACAGATGTAGAAGTAATGCCGTCTACATCGTAATCTCCATATATCCATATGTTTTTCTTTTCTTTTATTGCTTTTTCAATTTCCCGAACGGCTTTTTCCAAATCATAAAGTCCATAAGGAGATTGAATATTTTCAAGTTTTGGATTAAGAAAATTTTTAATATCTTTAGCTGACTTAATTCCCCGTGAAGAAAGAATTTTGAGAATATCTTTATCTACAGGAATATCATTTATCTTTATATCCTTGTCCTTAGGCGTGTTTTTTATAATCCATTTAGTGTTTCTCATACTTTGCTCCTTATAATTTATGTATACATTCTATCACATTATGAGTTTAATTGGAACATATTTTATTAAATTTTTTTAATAAAACTATGACAAAAACGCTTTCCGATATAATAGAGTTGCCTGAACTGCTATTAAAAAAGGAAAGCGGTTATATGACTGATATAATTTTTTTAATTTATAAAATATTTCTTATAGAATATTTACAGAATAATTTTTCAAAAATTTATGGAATTTATTTGATTATTCCGATTAAATCCACAGTTAAAAATGGAATAAATAACTGACCGTCAGCAAATTCAAGACCTTCTCCCTGATTATAAAATAAAACTATGCTGTCGTCTTCCATATAAAATTTTTGAGCTTTATTGGCACCTTTGAATTTATTTTTTCCTGTTTCGTTTACTTGCAGACCGAACTGCTTGATTTTATCATTTATTGCAGAATTTAAAGCTGTTTCGTAACCTTGAACAAATATATCTTTCATTCCCATTTGTTTTCCGTTTTTCACGTTAAATGTCAGGGCGTCGTTGTATTTGACTACGGTATTGTTCTTTTTATCAGTTTTTTCTATTGTAAAGAGTACACTTACAAAACGGTCATTACTTCCCACGACTTTGTATTCGACTTTATAACTTCTGTCTTTGTTTCCTTTGAAAGAATTTACGAATTTATTTACGACTTTGTTCATATTTGTTACAACTTTTTGATTTCCTGTGAATACAGGATAAGCGATAATTGAACCGTCAGAATTTTTTGTTCTGGATATTTCCTTGACTACGTCAGGAGCAGTAGGGACATAATTTTGGAATGTGAATGTAGTGTCTTCTTTTTCTTTTGCTCCATATGACACTGTTACAAGCGTCAAAGCCATTAAAAGTATTCCTAATTTTTTCATTTATAAATCACCTCTAATTTTATTTATTAAATTTATTTTTCAATGATTATTATATAATAAAATCGTTAAATAATCAAATAACATTTTTAAATGACAGATAAATTTAATGTGTTGTTAAAAAATAATATTTTAAATGGAATTATACTAAAATATATAAAGATTTAATATGTAACATAAATTTTGTATATTAAAATGATAGCAGTACATTTAGAAAAATACTTTGTTTCATAAAATATTTTTTTGAAATATCCAGAAAAATAAAGTAAAGATAAAATATGATTACGAAAAATTTTAGAAAAAATAATTTGTCTATCAAAATAAATAAAAACGGAGTTAGCGGAAAGTCTGTACGGAATTAAATAAAAGCTTGACTAAATGTACATTTTAATTATATCATTGGATATATAACCATGTAAGTAAAGATTTTGATAATAAATAAAAGTTCTAAGGTTAATTTTAGGAGGAATAATGGCTAAAGTGATGAAAACGATGGACGGAAATCAGGCAGCGGCACATGCAGCTTATGCATTTACTGAAGTAGCCGGTATTTATCCTATTACTCCATCTTCAAATATGGCTGAATACACAGACCAATGGGCTTCCTACGGGAAAAAAAATCTGCTGGGAACACCTGTAAAAGTAGTCGAAATGCAATCCGAGGCAGGAGCTGCGGGAACAGTCCACGGCTCGTTGCAGGCGGGAGCGTTGACTACGACATTTACGGCGTCTCAGGGATTGCTGCTGAAAATACCGAATATGTATAAAATCGCGGGAGAATTACTCCCCGGAGTTATGCATGTGGCTGCAAGGTCGATATCCGCTCAAGCACTTTCTATTTTTGGAGATCATCAGGATATTTATGCAGTAAGGATGACGGGCTGGGCAATGATGTCGACAAGCTCTGTACAGGAAGTAATGGATTTGGCGGGGATAGCTCACTTGACGGCAATCAAATCGAGAGTTCCTATGCTGCATTTTTTCGACGGTTTCAGAACTTCTCATGAGATAAATAAAGTAGAAGTAATAGATTACGAAGTTTTTGACAGGCTTCTTGACAGGGAGGCAGTAAAAGAATTCAGAGAGAGAGCGATTAATCCTGAAAGACCCGTAACGAGAGGTTCTGCTCAAAATGACGATGTATATTTTCAGGCGAGGGAAGCTCAGAACAGATTTTATGAAGCCGTACCTGATATAGTAAATAACTATATGAAAGAGATTACCAAAGAAACAGGCAGATATTACGCACCTTTTGTCTATTACGGTGCCGAAGATGCTGAAAGAGTTATCATTGCTATGGGGTCAGTAAATGAGACAATCAGGGAAACTGTGGATTATCTGGCTGAAAGGGGAGTAAAAGTAGGACTTCTCACAGTTCATTTATATAGACCTTTTTCAAGAAAATATTTTTTTGAAGCAATGCCCGAAACAGTAAAAAAAATTGCCGTGCTTGACAGGACAAAAGAACCCGGAGCATTGGGAGAACCACTGTATATGGACGTAAGGTCTCTATATTATGGCAAGGAAAATCCGCCGATTATAGTAGGCGGAAGATACGGACTGTCTTCAAAAGATACTACTGTGGAGCAGATATTGGCAGTTTATAAAAATCTGGCTCAACCTGAGCCGAAAGACCATTTTACAATAGGTATCGTAGATGACGTTACATTTACTTCACTTCCTCTTGAGGAACCTGTTTTTGCAGGAAATAAGGATGTAAAAGCATGCCTGTTTTATGGATTGGGGTCTGACGGAACAGTAGGAGCAAATAAAAACTCCATAAAAATTATCGGAGATAAGACAGATATGTATGCACAGGGATATTTTGCCTATGATTCCAAAAAATCCGGAGGAGTAACAAGATCCCATTTAAGATTTAGTAAAGACCCTATAAGGTCGACTTATCTCGTAACAAAACCGAGCTTTGTTGCATGCTCCGTTCCTGCATATGTAGGAAAATATGATATGATTTCAGGATTGAGAGAGGGAGGAATATTTCTCCTGAATACAATCTGGGATAAGGAAAAACTTGTTCAAAATGTACCTAACGAGATAAAAAGGGAACTCGCAAAGAAAAAAGCCAGATTTTTTATTATCAATGCGACAAAACTTGCACAGGAAATAGGACTGGGAACAAGGACAAATACAATAATGCAGTCCGTATTTTTTTATCTGACTGAAGTAATTCCTTATGAAAAAGCTAAAGAATATATGAAAGAATATGCTGAAAAAACATATGGAAGAAAAGGAAAGGACATAGTTGAAAAAAACTTTGCAGCGATAGATAAAGGGACGGAAGGACTTGAAGAAGTATTTGTAGACCCCGAATGGGTGAACCTCGAAGTAAATGAAGAGATTATAGATTCCGCAAAATCGGAGTTTATAAAAAAAATTGCGGATCCTATTAATGCAATCAAAGGAAATGAGTTACCTGTTTCAGCATTTATAGGATATGAAGACGGTACCCTTGAAAACGGAACAGCAAATTATGAGAAAAGGGGAATAGCAGTAGAGGTACCTGAATGGCAGCCCGATATGTGTATACAGTGTAACCAGTGTGCGTATGTCTGTCCTCACGCAGCGATAAGACCGTTTTTACTTGATGAGCAGGAAATGGCGGCAGCACCCGAAGGAATGCCTACAATAAAAGCTTTAGGAAAAGGATTTGACAATCTGAAATATAAAATTCAGGTTTCGCCTCTCGACTGTACGGGATGTACTTCATGTGTGGATGTCTGTCCTGCACCGAGGGGAAAAGCGATAGTTATGAAACCTATCGAAAGTCAGATAGAAAAGCACGAAGTCGAATATACTGACTATCTTTATGATAAAGTATCTTACAAAGACCATATAATGGGAAAAGGAACTGTAAAAGGCTCACAATTTTCAAAACCTTTATTTGAATTTTCAGGGGCATGTGCAGGATGTGGAGAAACCCCTTATATCAAACTTGTAACTCAGTTGTTCGGAGAAAGAATGCTCATAGCCAATGCTACGGGGTGTTCTTCAATTTACGGAGGGTCGGCACCGTCGACTCCTTATACGAAAAATTCATGTGGAGAAGGACCCGCATGGGCGTCTTCGTTATTTGAGGATAATGCAGAATACGGATATGGAATGTTTCAGGCTGTGGAAACAATCAGACATAGAATGGCGAAAATGATGATTGAAGCTGAAAATGAAGTATCCTCGGAATTAGCCGCTTTATTTGCTGAATGGAGAGAAAATATTTCCGACGGGGAAAAAACTACGGAATTAAGAAATAAGATAGTACCGTTACTTGAAAAGGAAACAGGAAAAACAGCAAAAGAACTGCTTGAATTGAAACAGTATTTAGTAAAAAAATCCATATGGATGTTTGGAGGGGACGGCTGGGCTTATGATATAGGTTATGGAGGAATAGACCATGTACTCGCGTCGGGAGATGATGTAAACATACTTGTCCTCGATACGGAGGTGTACTCGAATACGGGCGGACAGTCATCAAAATCTTCTCCTGCCGGCTCTGTGGGAAAATTTGCTTCGTCGGGAAAACCTGTGAAGAAGAAAGACCTTGCAGCTATATCTATGACCTATGGAAATATCTATGTGGCAAGGGTTTCCATGGGAGCAAATCAGAACCAGACATTAAAGGCGATAAAAGAAGCCGAAGCTTATCCCGGGCCTTCGATAATAATTGCATATTCTCCGTGTATAGCTCACGGACTGAAAGAGGGATTGGGAAAATCCCAGCATGAAGAAAAGCTGGCTACGGAAGTAGGGTACTGGCCTATTTTAAGATACGACCCGAGACTTGCCGAAAGAGGGAAAAATCCTTTACAACTGGATTCCAGAGACCCTGCATGGGATAAATATGAGGAATTTTTGAAAGGGGAAAGCAGATATAACACATTACTTACAGAGTTTCCTGAACATGCAAAACAACTGTTTGAAATGAATCTGAAAAATGCCAAAGATACTTGGAATTACTATAAAAGACTGGCATCAATGGATTATTCACTGGAAAGTTAGAAAAAGACCGTTTAAGATTTGGAAATTGAGAAATAAATAAAATCTCGAAAAATAAGTTCAAAAATATTTTTGTTTTCATTATTATTGTAAAATTTTAAATGAATTCGAAAAATTATTTTTGGGCTTATTTTTTTATTTTCTATGATAAAAATAAAGTTGTTTTTAAAAATTTGCGAAAGTTTTTAAAATCTACGATTTCTAAAATCTATAAAAGTATAAATTATAAAAAATATAAATTTTAAATTGGTTAGATATAAATTTAATAATTTAAAAAAGTATTATACACTGACCTCAAGACCCTAAAAAAGATATAAGATAGGAGGTGTAATAATTAGCAAATAAGGAAAAAATATATGAGAGAAAAAAAATATAAAATTGGAAAAATTTTACGTGTTATGTTATAATAACATTATAAATATTCAAAAGGTATTTTGAATTTCAATAAGGTATATTTAATTTGAGATATATCCAAAACATATCAGAAACAAATTATTACAGGTTAGAAACAAAAAATTATAAATAGGGAGGTAAAGAATGAAAATAAAGGTTTTACAGAAAATAAACAGTAAGATACTTATGCTGTTTATAATGTTTAGTACAATTTCTCTGTCAGATGAAAACTCTGATAACTTTGCAAGGATATTCAGGGAAGCGTCAAAACATACTGATAGCAAAAAGATAATAGAAAGAACAGTAAACTCACTGTACTATGGTCTTTTAGCAATGTATAGAGGAGTATCACTCAAAATAAGTCAAATATGTGGATTTATCCTGATAGCATTTATGATAATTAGTATATTGAGGATAATATTGCAGAATATAGACAAAGTAGATGTGTATACAATAATCAAAATGATACTGCCTACATTTGTAAAGAATATAATAATAGCGTTTACACTGGTAACTCCAACTGTATATAATTCAACGTCAGGGCTGACAGGTGGAGGAATGGTAAAGGGAACAATTCTGACAAGAATAGTGGAAGCAGTATTTACAATGTTTTATAGATTAGGGCTGATATTCTTCAATGATCCTAAGTTTAACAATGCGACACCGGGACAAATAGCAGATATATTTTTCTCAAGACCAATAAGATTATTGGAGAAAGCATTTGGATTTATGTCATTTTTTTCAATATTTATAAATATAGGGAAATTAGTATTATTAATAGTATGCTTATGGATATGTGGGAAAATAATATCAATATACATATCAAATATATTTATGGCATTGATGTTAGTAACATTTTCAATATTTTTCTTATTATTTTTAACAATGGAAGGAACAGCAGAAATAGGACAGAGAGGGATAAGAATAATAGTAATACAGTCGGTAACATTGTTTATGACGGTAGCGATGATGGGGATATCGTATCAGGTAATAAAGCTGATAGAAGTAGGAGACAGTATACCAGGGATAGCGTCATTAGCGGTAATATTGTTAATGTTACAACAGGTAATGGAAGGAATAAGCACAATGGCGATAGCAATAACATCAGGAGGAACACTTGGGCAGAGCAGAGGAGACGCATTTATGGGATTTGGATCAGCGTTTGGAATGGTAGCAGGAGGACTTGCAATGATGGGATTAGCGAAGTTAGATGAGCTAAAAGAGGGAAATACAGAAGAGTCAGAGAATGAGCTTTCAAGTAAGGAAAGCAACACAAAAGAAAAAAACAGAAGCAGTAAATACAGTGATAAGGAAATAATGGCAAAAGCAAATAGGAATGTAGAAAATGAAGCAAGTGGAAGATACAGTGGAAACAGTGGAGGTAACAGCAATTCATCAGATAATGGATTAGGAGTAAGGTATAAGAAAGGAAGAGGGGTACCTAAGAACTTCAAAAAGGCAGAAGACAGTTTCAGAGATTACAAAGAGATGAAAAGGAAAAGTAACTTAGGAATAAATTCAATAATAGGATTAGGAGCAGGACTATTTTTCCAAGCAGGAACATCAGATTTAAGTAATTTGAGTTTATACTCACAATTAGGAAAACAAATTAAAGATGTTATGGGAAATAATAATCAGAACAATTATCCTTATAACGTAATCTCAAGGACTCAACAATTAGGGGAATTAGGTGCGACTATATTCAAAAAGGGAGCAAAAGGAATATTTAATGAGTTAACAGCATCACCTATTTTAAATTCAGAAACAGGTTCAATGAATGAGGCAACAAAAGGAAATGCCTACTATGGAGATGGAACTAATAAAAATGATTACTATGAAAGAAGAAATCCAAATAAAATAGCAAATGGAGAAAATAGTTACACAAATAATACACCATTATTAGGAACAAATATCATAGATACATATATTAATAATCTTGAGGCTATTAATAGAAATAATCCAAATAAGATTTTATCACAAAAATTTAACAGTCCCGAAGATATTGCCAATGCAATCAAAAACTTTCGTAAGAAAATGCAATAATCTTGTGAACAATGGGATTAATTGAGTTCAAAAAAATATTATAATGGAGATGATATTAAATGAAAAGAATAATAATGTTAATTATATTAGTAATGACAATTATTGGCTGTTCTTATTTTGAAGGTGCTGAAAGAGCTGAAAGAGAAAGAGGATTAGAATGCAGATATAATTATAGAGGAGAAATACAAGGTTGTAACTATATGAAATAAAAGCAATTTAATATTAAAAATATACAGAAAATATAATTATGAATTATTTAAAAATTTTCAATTTAAAACAGAAGTGAACTTAGAAAAAGTCATCTGTTTGAGCCATAGGCGAGTTTTTGACTTTTTCTTAGTGAACGAGTGTTTTAAATCAGTAAATTTTTTCAAATAAAATCGGGGGGTTAAAAATGAAAAAAGAAAAAAATGGCGGGTTTACACTCGTTGAAGTTTTAGTTTACATATCAATTATTACAATTCTGTTTACGATTGTTTTTAATATTTTGCAAAATCAGAAGCAAAAACAGGAATTTATCATTCAAAAAAGAAATATAAGTCAGTTTATAAGAAAAATCCAGCAATATGCCCAGTATAACAAAAAAGAATATATACTGGATTTTAGAATATCTGAAAATATCGCATATTTCGTGGATAAAGAAAACGGAAAGGAAGATATAATCGGAAAACTTGAAATCTCAAGAAACATATCCTATATGACAAATAACAATGATAAGAATGCTGATTTTAAAAGAAAAACAACTAATGAGGGAAATTTTGAAAAAGGATTTTCTATTTATCTACTGGATAAAAAAGGAAAGAAAATATATTACAGAATATCCACAAATACCATAAATGCGGCTAAATATCCGATAATAAGCATTTACAGGGCAAAAACTCCCATAGATATAGACAGTGACTATACAAAATCAAATTTATGGGAAGAGGAACTTTAAAATGGGAAATAAAACGGGGGAAAAAAGATTGATTGAGGAAATGAAAGATATCTCGACAGTGCTATGGCTGGGAATGCTCATAATACTGGGCATTTTTTATATAAATTTTGTTACATATAAAGGAAAATTAGAGGGAATACAGACTTTGTATGTAAAAATAGACGGAAAAAACGGAGCGGTCTTGAAAATAAATAATAAATATACAGGAAAACAGATAACGATAAAAAATAGTAAAAATATGAGTTACGGTTTTTACCTTATAAAATTTAGAATAAAAAACTCAAGAGAAAAGAACGGGTTTATAATTCTCGAGGGAAAAATTTTAGGATATAAGGAATCAGGATTGAATGGCGTACGAAGATATATTTTAAATATATTTGATGAGCTGTTTATGACGGAAGACAATCTATATGCCTTTTCCAAGGCTGCAATATTAGGAGAAAAGTCGGATATTTCCAAAGATATGAACGATAAATTTAAATATACGGGACTGGCACATCTCGTAGTGATATCAGGTTCACATATAAGCCTTGTAATAATCGGAATTGTGAAAATGCTTGACAGGATATATGTCGGTTATAGGATAAAATATATACTCTCTCTCGTAATCCTTACGTTTTACTGCACTATTACGGGAATGTCTGCGGGAATATTGAGGGCATATATAATGGGAGCAATAATGATACTGGCAAGAATAATGTTTGAACGGGAGGACAGTAAAAAATCTCTTGTGATTTCAATGATTATAATATTGATTTTAAATCCTTATTCCCTGTTTGATATATCATTGCAGCTGTCTTATACCGCAGTTATTGCAATAATATTTATTTATCCTATTTTTGAAAAAATATTTGAAGAAAAATATTTTTTCCGAATGAAAGACGGTATAAAAAAGGATATTATTAAACTTATAATTTTGAGTCTGGTAATACAGATAACGAGTATTCCGCTATTTTTATATTATTTTGATAAATTTCCTCTTTTTTCTTTTTTACTCAATGTAGTAGGAGTGCCTATAGGAACGGTGTTAATAGAGTTCCTCTTCGGGATAACTTTACTTAATATTCTTCGTATAAAAATAATTAATCCTGTTCTTGTACTATCCATAAAAATAATTTACGGTGCTTTTGAGGGCTTTATTTATTCAGGAAGTAAACTTCCTCTTTTACAGATTGAAATCCCTTTTAAAATAAATATAGTTACCGTTTTTACATATTACGGAATGTTGATTTTGGTTTGTTTAAAATTGAAAAAATACCTCAATAGTTTAAAGTCTAATAATTTAAAATGAATATAATTAAGTGTAATGGGAAAATAAAAAAGAGGTTGTTTCATAAAATGAAAGAAATACTCTAATCATAGATTATATATATTTATTATTTTTATAAAATTAATAAAAATAATGACTTTTCAAATTTTAAAATATATTATATTTATGTTTTGAAAATTATTTCTGACTTATGAAACAATCTTCTTTGTGATATAAATAACTGTAACATAAATAAAAAACAAATAAATATATCGTTATGACAGTGAAAGAACATTAACGGGACATAGAATAACAGCATAAATAGTAATATGGAGATTAAAGGCAAAGATTATTTTTCAATAAAAATCTTTTCATTTAGTATTTCTCCGAAAGAAAAAGATTGAAGCTCATTATCGACTAAAATTTCTATTTCTCCGTTATCATTTATATCCTGTGCTATTCCTGCCTTAAGGTTTTTTCCTATCTTTATACTGATTTTTTTGTTTTTTAAGTAATTTCTTAAATTAATTTCAGAAAGTATTTTTTTCCAAAAACCGTTAATAAAATCAGCATACAGATTTTGGAATTCTTTTGTAACTGAAACTGCTATATCAGTTATATCATATTTTTCACCTGTGATTTCTGAAAGAGATATGGCAGTATTTTCAAGTTCTGTAGGTATAATGTTATTAATATTTATACCTATTCCGATAAAAAAATTGTCCTGAACTCTTTCGACGAGAATACCGCACAATTTTTTTTCCGATAAGTAAATATCATTAGTCCATTTAAACATATAGTTCAGATTTTTAAATTTTTCCAGTCCTTTTATAACGGCAAGTCCTGCGAGTAGAGGGAGCTTCAAATATTCTATATCATCAAGTTTTTCTTCTTTTTTTACGAGAAAAGTAAAAAGAGCCATGCCCTCATCGGAGAACCATGTGTTTCCTCTCCGTGATTTCCCTTCAGTCTGCATTTTGGTAATTACAATGTCAAATTTTTCAAATGATTTGGCATTATTTTTCATAAATTCGTTTGTGGAATTGAGAGTATCAAATTTATAAATTTTCATATTTTTCCTACTTTCCTGTTTTTCATTTCTTGTCTTTA
>CALIJH010000046.1 GCA_938017765.1 uncultured Leptotrichia sp. | reverse complement strand
AACAATATATTGTGATGATGTGTTATTATGTATTATTAATATACAGAAAGGAGACAGAAACAATATGAAAGATAAAGCCAAAGTACAGATTATTCTGACAGAAGAATATATTAATCAGATAAAAGAGGAAGTAACGCCTCATTGGGGAGAATTAGGGTGGGTAACTTATAAAAGAACTTATGCCCGTTGGATACCTGAAAAACAGCGTACCGAGGATTGGGAAGAAACTGTAAAAAGAGTAGTCGAGGGAAATATTAATCTTGACCCGAGATTGAAAGAAACTCCTTTAAATCCTGATACGGTTCGGGAACTGGAAGATGAGGCAAAAAAACTTTATAAATTGATATATGGCTTGGGAGCATTGCCTTCAGGACGGAATTTGTGGATTTCCGGAACGGAATACCAACAGAGAAACGGAGATTCACTGAATAACTGCTGGTTTATAGCTGTCCGTCCCCAGGAATATGGAAATAGTCATATAATGCCCGATTATCTTTCGGAAAATGAAAAAGCTGTGTCTATGCCTTTCTCATTTATGTTCGATGAATTAATGAAAGGTGGGGGAGTAGGTTTTTCAGTGGTTTCCGAGAATGTGAAAGAAATTCCCCAAGTAAATTATAAAATCGATTTGGTCGTAGTTATAAGTAAAGACAGTGAATCTTATGAAGATTCCATAAAGACAGGAGCAGTAGACAGAGAAGAATGGATAGCTACACATAATTCTGACGAGTATGTATATTATTCCATTCCTGATACAAGAGAGGGGTGGGTAATGGCAAATGCCTTGATGATAGATTCCCACTTTATAAAAGTATCTGATAAAAAATATAAAAATATAGTTATAGATATTAGTCAAATCCGTCCTAAGGGAGCAAGAATAAGGGGATTTGGCGGAACGGCTTCAGGACCTATGCCTTTGATTGATATGCTTTTTGATATAAACGGTATATTAAATGAAAAAGTGAACGGATATTTGACAAGTGTAGACTGTACCGATATAGGAAATCTGATAGGAAAAGCCGTAGTTGCAGGAAATGTAAGACGTTCTGCTGAACTTGCTTTGGGATCCAGAAATGATGAGGCGTTTGTTACTATGAAACAGGATAAAGATAAACTGTATCATCATCGTTGGGCGTCCAATAACAGTATAGCAATAGATAGTGAATTTACAGATTATGCCCCTATTGTTGATTCGATTTTACATAATGGAGAACCGGGAGTTGTAAATCTTGAGCTTTCAAGAAATTATGGACGTATTATTGACGGTAAGCAGTCAGGAATAGATATGTCTGCCGAAGGAACAAATCCGTGTGGAGAAATAACATTATCAAACGGAGAACCGTGCAATTTATTTGAGGCATTTCCTCATATTGCTTTGCAGCAAGGCTGGGATTTGGAGGAAGTATTTGCTTTGGGGACACGTTACGCAAAAAGAGTAACTTTCAGCAATTATGACTGGGAAGTATCAAGAAAAATAATCGAAAAAAATCGTCGTATAGGAATTTCCATGTCGGGGATTCAGGATTGGTTTTTAAATGAATTTGGAAATAGGGTTGTGATAGGGTTTAAAGAAGAAAAAGATCCTGTTACAAATAAAAAAGTGTCAGTACCTATTTATGATGAGAGAATTATCGAAAGAATGGAAGCATTATATCAGGCAGTTGTCAAAGCTGATAAAGAATATTCCGAAAAACTCGGATGTAATATTTCCGTTAAACGAACAACGGTAAAACCGTCGGGAACAGTTTCAAAACTGGCAGGAGTGTCGGAAGGAATGCATTTTCATTATGCAGGATACCTCATTCAGCGTATACGTTTTCAGGATAGCGACCCTCTCTTACCTGCCCTTAAAGAATGCGGTTACCGTATGGAGCCTGATATTTATACTGCAAATACTGTATGCGTAGAATTTCCAATTAAAGCCGCCCATGCCGATAGCGAATATTTTGAATCGGCAGGAACTGTGTCCATAGCCGAGCAGTTCGCTACTCAAGCATTTTTACAAACTTACTGGGCTGACAATGCTATAAGCTGTACCATTACTTTTCAGGAAAATGAAGTAAATCAGGTGGCTGAACTTCTTAAACAGTATAGATTTGCCATTAAATCCACATCTCTTCTTCCTTATTACGGAGGAGAGCTTAAACAGGCACCGAAAGAGCCTATTAATGAACAGATTTATGAGAAACGTTGTACGGAAATTTCGGGAGATGTAGCAAAAACTTTTATGATACTGAATAATATAAGTGAACATGAAAATCTTGAATTGGTAAGTCAAAGTGATTGTGCTTCGGGAGTCTGCCCGATTAGATAGATATTTTGCAATAAATTGTCATAAAATATAATATTTTAGAAATAGCCCTAATTTTTAGGGCTATTTTTATAAAAATGGTTAAAAATATATAATATATATTTGAAATAGATATTATATAAATGATATACTTGTAAAAGCGGATTAAAAAATTAATTAAAAAAGAAAGGAGTTTTTGAGTAGGAAAGTAGGATGGAAGAAGCCTTTAAATTTATAAATGGGGAAAATTTTATAATTTTAAGGAAAGGAATTTAGTAAAAAAATGAAGAAAATAGTAATATTGATAAGCTTGATAGCTTTATTATCCAGTTGCGGAAGTGGAGGAGGAAGCGGAGCAACTCCTCAAACAAGCGGAGTAACACCTCAAATACCAAATATACCTCAAAATCCGGGAATATCGACACCGCCAACAGTACCAAGAACATCGGAAATACCGCCAACAGGTCAAGATCAAGCAGGTCAAAACAATAATCCTAAGCAGGATTTGCCAAGACAAAATCTGATACCTCAAAACCCGACGAATCCAAGTATCAGTAATCAGTTTGAAAAGCCGACTGATAATAAGGCAGTAGGAGGAAAAGGAGTCAAGATAGGAGTTTTAGACAGTGATTTTTTAAGTGAAAATGCTTATACAAGAGATTTTTACAAAGGACCGCTAAATTTTGGAACAAAATTCAGTGAAGTATTAAATGAAGAATTTGGAGAAAGATTTACTGTTATAGAAAAAGAATTAGGTAATTATAGTACTTTGAGCGGAAATGAACACGGATTAATGGTAGCTACGATTTTAGCCGGTAAAAGCGGTAAAGGAGCAAAAGAGGCTACAGTTTATGGAGTAAGTTTTGGAGAAAGAGGAGATTATTTAATTACGGATA
>CALIJH010000045.1 GCA_938017765.1 uncultured Leptotrichia sp. | reverse complement strand
GTAGGGAATTGATTGTATTCAGTTTTTCGTATTTACCAAGTAATTTAAGTGTCAATTTTGCTGGTGGTGTAATAAAAAAATTTAGAAAGTTATTATTTAAATTACCATTAGCTAATTTATCTTACACAGGTATTCTATAACACCAAACCCATAATTGTCAAATTTCCCGATTTTGATATCCAAAGCCTTTATTTAAAAGGCTTTAAGTATAATTTAGGCTATAAAAAAAATTGACAATTCGTCAATTTTTTTATTTTTAATTATTTTGTATCATAAAAACATGATTATAATTATACTTCTGTCTTATTTCAATATTTTAAATTAGATTCAAATCATTTTATATCTACTATCATCATATAAGGCAAATGGTCGCTAATTTTAGTCCAGTCCTGTGTATTATCGTTTATAAAAAAGCTCTCTTTTATTTTCCAGTTATTTGAAGTATCTCCTAAAATATAATCTATTCTCGGATCATCATTTTTTCTCACTTTTGCCTTATCTCCATCTATATAGGAGTCTTTCCAGTTCTGAGTTATCTGTTTGTAATATTCGGTTGTAGGAAGCATATTCAAATCTCCACCTAAAAATTTTATGTCTCCGTCGACAATTTCCGACATTATAAGAAGAGCATTCAATTCCTCATTTTTTGCTTCCTGTTTATAATCAAGATGAGTATTTATAAATGTTATCGACTTTCCAAATGCAGATTTATCAATTTTTGCAGCTATTACCTGTCTTTTTTCTATCCCTATGGACGGCAATTCATAAGTTTGCACTTTTTCCACAGGATATTTAGATACATAAGCTATACCAAATTCTCCTGAATCATAATCCCTTGATTTCTGAAAATAATAATAATTATAACCCATTTCATCAGCTATATCTTTCGCTATATCTCTCAAGTTACTTCTGTTTGTATATCTGTCTACTTCCTGCAATGCTATAAAATCCGGCTTATATCTTTTTATACTCTGACCTATTTTAGTACCGTTTGCAAGCCTCCCTCCATATATATTATAAGTCATCATTCTAAACTCTTTTGCACTTACTGTCAATGTTATAACTGTAAATAACAATATCCTTATTAAATTTTTTGTTCTTATCATTTTTACTACCTCTTAAAATTTGTTAAAATTTAATCCTTCTTTCTTTAATATAATATCTTGCAGTTATTCTTATTTTTTTTATCAACTTTGAAAGCCCTGACAGATGTTTTGTTTCTAAAAATAATCTCGCTTTTAAACTTGTCCAGCTATCATTCCACCAGTGTATTCCATATGTATTTTCCGTTATACATTTCTCGGAAAATTTTTCTTTAAAGCCATAAGGATAAAAATATTCTTTCGGATATATTGTTATTTCTCCTTCCTTTAATGAATTTTCTCTTTTATCAGTCAGTCCGTATTTTTTTTCAAATATATAAGTAAATATTTTAGGGATTGTCCACAGTGGTTTTTCCCATATTTCTTTTTCATAAAATTCTATTATATCTTTCAATACTTCATTATGTCTGTCTGTACCGAATATTCCTACACTTATATGTTTTTTATCTTCATATCCTATAAAAAATTTTATATTTTCATTTTCTATGAGAGGGGAAATATCTTTTATTATTTCCATATCAGTATCAAGGTATATTCCTGAATTCTCATACATATAATGAACTCTCATATAGTCAGACATATATGCCCACAGTTTTCTTTCATAACATTCCCTAAAAAATCTGTTTTTCTCCAAATGAGCCTGTATGTCAAAGTTTTTTTCATTTATTTCAATTATTTCAAAATCAGGAAGATTTTTCTGCCATGATTTCAGACATTTATAAAATATATCAGGTTTTTTGGCATTACCTATCCAGACGTAATAAATTTTCTTTTCTATCATTGTATTTCTCCTCTATTTTCCTGTACATATAGTCAAATCCGAATATAAATATATATACTCCTATCAACATAACCATATTTTTTATAAGGGCTTCTCCAAAAAATGATCCCCTCGGTATATAAAATAAATTCGGTATGAAATAGTAACTTGTAAGTAATAAAAATCTATTTTTCACTACATATTTTTCATATTTTATTATCATAAAACCTAATAATACAGAAATAATAATAATCCAAATATATCCCAAATCATACATTTCGGCTATATAATTTGACCCTATTCCTTCCCCTTTCAAATAAGCCACAGGATTTAATAAATAAGTCAATTTATCCGCAATGGAATTAGTCATAACGAGAGTGTCCAAAGATTGAGGTTTAAATCCAAATATCCCCTGAAATATATACGGATAAGGTCCCTGACCGACTATTTCCGACTTAAAATCTATAGTATATCCTAACACAAGGTAGCTCACTCCCTGAGAAAATAAAAAATTATATACAGTATTTATTAAATCAAGGGAAAATACTTTTTTACTTCTTACTGAAACGAGTATCTGAGAAAACAGTACAGTAAATCCTATCAGTTTAGCCATTGTTTTAGCTTTGATTTTTACGCCGTATACTTTTGCATAATACCACATTATAAATAAAAGCTGTGTCAGAAATATCGCCCTTGCCCCTTTAAAAGAGTCCAACAATTTTACCATTAGATATAATGAAGAAACTGTCAAAAACTTTTTTTTGGAAGGGATTGATATTAAAAATATAAGAAAGCCTATTGTCATTATCGTTCCTGAACCTTTTGTAAAAAAAGGATAATCCACACCTTTCAATATTCCTGTATAATAAGCCTCGTATCCTGCCTGCAATATGATTTTGAGCTGAATAAACATTTTATAAGCCAACGCAGGTAGTGCAATTATAAATAAAAACATTCCAAAATCAGTGTATATTTTTCTGCTTTCCAGAGTTACACGACTCTTTATCTCACTTTCGGTTTCATTCATTATTCCGATAAAAAAACCTAAATGTGTAAACAGCAGAACCAATAAAAACACATTTATTATCTCTATTCTCACATCATAGAAAAAATAATAATTTGCGAATTTTGTAGCCCAGCCAAATTCCTTATAACCAACTATATCTAAAAATATCCTCGTAAAATTAAATAAAAACAATGTATAAAGGAAAATCATATAGGAATTCAACCAGTCAGAATATATTTTTGCAGTAAAAAAAGTATAAACATATACTCCCATAAGCAAATATTCTATAAATTTCATTTCTTCCACATCATTCTGAAAGACAATCGCCGATTTCAGAAACAATACAGAAAATATAATAAAAATATGTAAAACTAAAAACAATATCCTATCTTTTTTCATAGTAAATTCCGTTTCTTCAAATTTATCTTTAAATTTTATTTCAACTTTTATCTTAATTTTTTATATCTTCTTTTCAATGATATATTTATTTATTTCAGTTTTTTTATTTCCTTTTTTAAAAATATATTTAAATTTATCATCTTCTTTATTGTTATTTTGCTTCTATTATTTGATTTCTCTTATCTAATTTCTTTATTTTTTTTGACTTTTCGCCACATATACATTCCTACAGGCAGTGCTGTAATCAGACTTAATTTATCATAGCATTCGCCATAAATTTTAGAAAAATTGTATCCTGCAACTTTACAGAATTTATAATAAATCGCATTATTTAAAATTCTATTTTTAAATGACATTTTATATTTATTTCTCTCATTATGATAAAGTGCATGCCCTTTCGGATTTTTCAATAATAAATTATTATATTTTGAAGTCAGACCGTCTTTCTGATACTCTTTTATTTCGATTTTTTCATTTATAAAAAGTATTTTATATTTCTGACAAATTCTGTTATAAACAACAGCTTCCGTAATAAATTTTTCTCCGTCAAAAACGGGAAACGGATACTTTTTTAAAATTTCAGTCCGAAACATCAGTCCTTTATCGCCTTTGACCCCATATTTATTATAAATATCAAACTGTGTAGAAATCATTTCATTTTCAGGAAAAACAGTACCTATAACTTTTCCGTCGGGATATGTTGATAAATATCCCATTCCTGCTATTCCATATTCAAAATTTTCTAATATTTTATCTCTTTTTTCCGATTTCACTATTTCTTCAAAAGTCTTTTCTTCTTTTACAGAAAAATTTTCTCTGTCATTATGTTTTTCTTTTAGATTTCCAAGAGCTTCAATATTATTATTTTCAGATATATCAATCATCTGTATATATCTAAACTGTTCCCAATATTTAAGAATTATTTCGAGTCCTTTATTTATATATTCGTCATCAGAATCAAGGCATATAAACAACTCTCCCTCTGCTTTCTGAACGGCAAAATTATATGCTCTCTGTTTTCCGCCATTTTCTGTATAGAAATATCTTATATTCAGCTTATTTTCATTTATAAACTTTTTTACTTTTTCATCAGTCCCGTCGGTAGACCCGTCATCAACTATAAGCCATTCAAAATCTTTAAAAGTTTGATTTTGAAGAGATTTATACAATTTTTCCAATAAATTTTTTCTGTTAAAAGTAGGAGTGAATACAGTGAATTTCATTTTGACCGTTCCTTTCACTTATTGCTATTTCTTAATCTTCCCTTTTATTCCGTTTGCAACATTAACTATTTTAGCATAAACTTCTTTGTTTACTATTAATTTTGTAACTATTATCAGATATATTATTTTTAATCCGAATTTTGCCCACGAAATCTTATCATTGGACAGATAAAATATTACGGGATTTACTATAATAATCAGATACATAATCAATTTTTTATAATTAAAAGATATTTTATATTTTTTCTTTATTATTGCCATTTCCATTATTGTCCTGAACAGATATGCAAGTAATGTCGTCCACGCTGCGATAATAGGACCTATTTCTGGAAATTTCGGTATAAAAATAAGATTTCCCGTCAAATTAAATATCATTGCAAATACCGAAAAATAAGTTATATAAATACTGTC
>CALIJH010000044.1 GCA_938017765.1 uncultured Leptotrichia sp. | reverse complement strand
TAAAACTGTTATTATTCCAAGTAGTATTTTTTTCATTTTATATCCTCTCCGTTATATATTACGATTATTTAAAATTATAATTGAGCTTCGTTATTTTTATTATTTCTTATCTGTTTTGCTTTTTAGCTCATTATAATTTTTTTCTTTTTCAGCAAGATTTGTTTCGAGTGTTTTTAACTCTTCTTCTTTTTTATTTTTTTCACTTTTCAGCATTTCAATTTTATTTTTCAATTCGGGAATGCCGTCTTTCATAAAATGAACTGCCGCTCCTGTCAGCGCCACCGAAAAAATAAACAATAATATCACATTTTTCGTTGCTGCTGATATTCTCTTTTTTTGTTCATGATAATGGTTACTCATTTTCTATCCTCCATAATTGTTATAATCATTTCAATTTATTCCGAAAAAAAAGACCTCTTAATTAAAGAGGTCTTATAAAAGGGGGGGTTAATTGAGGTTTCAGATCTTTTTCGATCTAAGAAGATTATACACCAAATTCATTAAATCACAATTAAGATTAAATTGTTTTACAATGAAATTATTACCTTTTTATATTTTTTCTCTTTAATTAATTGTAAATTTCGTAAATATAGTATATAATAATTTCAAGAAAAATAAAAGTATTTTTAGGAAAGGAGGTATATATTTTTATTATGAGTATTCGTAATTACACTCATTTTAATAATATATAGTGCAGAAAAATGGAATTGATTAATATTCAGCTGAAAAAACTGTTTGAAAAAAATATTCAGAATATTTTTAAATTGGATTTGTCTGATAAAATTGATATACAAAATTCTACAAAAAAAGAATTTGGAGATTTTCAGACAAATTTTGCAATGACAACATCAAAAATTATAGGGAAAAACCCCAGAGAAATTGCAAGTGAAATCATAGAAAACTTTGGAAAAAATGACCTTATTGAAAAAATGGAAATTGCAGGACCGGGATTCATAAATATCTATTTAAAAAATTCTTTCCTTAATAATGAAACTAAAAAAATCGGAAATGAAAAGTATGACTTTTCATTTATAGATACAGGAAGAAGAGTTATAATAGATTATTCTTCGCCTAATATTGCAAAACGTATGCATGTGGGACATTTAAGAAGTACCATTATCGGTGAATCCATAAAAAGAATTATGCAATTTTTAGGATTTGAAGTTCTGGGGGACAATCATATAGGAGATTGGGGAACACAGTTCGGAAAACTTATTGTTGCTTACGAAAGATGGCTCGACAGAGAAGCGTATGAAAAAGACCCTATCGAAGAATTAGAAAGAATTTATGTCCTTTTTTCAGAAAAAGCCAAAGAAGATCCTTCCCTTAATGATATTGCCAGAGAAGAGTTGAGAAAACTCCAGTCAGGTGATGAAAAGAATAATGCCCTTTGGAGAGAGTTTATTGATATATCCATAAGGGAGTACAATAAAATTTATGACAGATTTGATATCAAGTTTGATTATTATAATGGCGAATCTTTTTATAACAATCTGATGCCTGTCGTTTTGGAAGAGCTAAAAGAGAAAAATATTGCCAAGGAAGATAAAGACGCATTAGTAGTTTTCTTTGATGAAAATACTAAACTGCATCCTTGTATCGTTCAAAAAAAAGACGGCAGTTTCCTGTATTCGACTTCTGACCTCGCTACAATAAAATACAGAAAAGATGATTTGGGTGTTGACCTTTCTTTATATGTAGTTGATGAAAGACAGCAGGAACATTTTAAACAGGTTTTTGCTATCGCCGACATTATAGGTGCTCCTTATAATTATGAAAAAGTTCACGTCCAGTTTGGAATTATGAGATTTGCAAACGGTGTTATCCTATCTACAAGGGGCGGAAATGTAATAAGACTGATTGATTTGCTGAACGAAGCTCAGAAACATGTAAAAAAAGTTATAGATGAAAAAAATCCTGATATTCCTGAAAATGAAAAAGAAATTATTGCAGATATTGTAGGAACAGGAGCTATAAAATATTTTGATTTAAGCCAGAACAGAACTTCCCCTATACTGTTCGACTGGGATAAAGTATTGAGTTTTGAAGGAAATACAGGTCCATATTTACAGTATACATACGTAAGAATTATGTCTATCCTAAGAAAAATGGAAGCGGAAAACATTTCTATCAATAAAAACGGAAATATTATCTTAGACGATATGAAAGATATCGAAAGAGACCTTGCCGTTACATTACTTAGATTTCCTCAGGTAGTTGTAAAATCTTATGAAAGCTATAAACCTAATTTGATAGCTGACTATCTGTTTGACCTTGCCAAAACATTCAATAACTTCTATAATTCAAAACCTATCTTAAAAGAAGAAAATCCGGAAGTTATGCAGGCAAGAGTATTGCTTTCATTAAAAACCGCAGAAATTTTGAAACAGGGACTATCATTACTGGCAATAAAAACTGTAGACAGAATGTAAACAGAATGTAATATGAATAATATATTATAAATAAAAACTTTATAATATAAAATATAGTTCAGTCCAAATCAAAAAACAACATTAAAAATTATGAAAAAAACTAAAAAATAACATTTATAAATTTCTTCAAAATTTCACAATAAAAAATGCAATGATCATTTTTTATGAGTAAAATTTTGCCAAGTAAATATAAATGTTATTTTTTGATTTAATACTTTTTAATTTAAACTTCCTATATCTTGACAGTATTCTGACTATATTTTTTATTATAAAATTTCTATTTTTTATTCAGTAACTCTATATACTGTTTTACAAGAAAAACTTTCTCTGGTTCCATTTTCATCAGTTCTTCAATTATTTTTCCAAGTTCTATATCGGATATTTCATTAATCAGCTCCGACATTATTTCCTTTTTCAAATCCGACATATCCTTATCCGTATACCCTATTATCTTAAATAGTTTTAGATGATCGATATTTAAAACTTTAGAAATCTTTTTCAATAAAAGGGGATTCGTCATGCTGTGCTTTCCTGACTCCAAATTAGATAAATAAGCTGGACTTATCTGTAACAGTTCCGCCATTTCTCTCAACCCTATATTTTTTTGTAATCTTTTATTTTTAATGTAATACCCCAATGCAACAACAAGGTTGGGATTTGTCTTTATATCTTGCTTTTCATCCATTTTATCCACCTTACAATCTGCAAACATAATAATCTTATATTTTTATAAATTTTTATTTTTTCTTTTGTCCGTAGTAGGCATTTTCTCCATGTTTTCTTAGGAAATGTTTGTCAAGAAGCTCCTGTTGCATAGGTTTTACATCTTTGTTTACCTGTTCCGTAAACATAGCCATTTTTGCAAGCTCTTCCAGCACAATTGAATTATGGACAGCTTCAGCTGCATCTTTTCCCCATGTAAAAGGTCCATGGCTATGAACTATAACGGCAGGAACAAATTTAGGATTTATATTTCTTTTTTCAAAAGTCTCTATAATTACCGTTCCTGTTTCTTTTTCATATTCTCCCGCAATTTCTTCGGGAGTCATTTTTCTTGTACATGGAATAGCCCCGTAAAAATAATCTCCGTGAGTTGTCCCGTAAGCAGGAATATCCCTTCCGCTTTGTGCCCATATTGTCGCATTTGTAGAATGAGTATGTACTATTCCTCCTGTTTCAGGAAATTTTTTATATAATTCAATATGTGTAGGAGTATCCGAAGAAGGATTCAGATTTCCCTCGACTACTTTTCCGTCCAAATTTACGACTACCATATCTTCAGGTTTTAGTTTGTCGTATTCCACTCCGCTCGGCTTTATGACTACCAAATTTTTTTCTCTGTCTATGGCACTCACATTTCCCCAAGTAAACAGCACAAGTCCTTTGGCAGGCAATTCAATATTTGCCTTATATACTTCCTCTTTCAGTTTTTCAAGCATTAGATAAATCCTCCTTCTTTCATTTTATCAAGTATCCATTGTTTTGCTTTCTTTACTTCTTCAATAGGATCATCAGATTTTTCAGTCCACATTTCTATTAAGAACGGTCCTTTATAGTTTAATTCTTTTAATTTAGCAAATACTTTAGGAAAATCGACGCAACCGTTTCCAAAAGGTACCTCCTTAAATTTTCCGGGGAAAGTATCAGTAACTGCCAATGTATCTTTTAAATGTATTGCTACTATTTCTCCCTGTTTTATTCCCAGTTCCAGTTCCGATAATGTGTTATTTGTAGGCCATGCAGTCAAATTTCCTACATCAGGATAGACTTTCAGCCATGGTGAATTTATTATTTCAGAAAATTCCATATATTTTGTAATCGAATTTATAAAAGGATGATCCATTATTTCAATAGCTAATGTTACTTCCATTGAGGCAGCCCATTCTACAGCTTTTTTCAGATTTTCTATAAAATATTTTTTCGTCTGTTCGTTGCCCTCTTCATAATAAACATCATATCCTGCAAGCTGTATTACTCTTATTCCCAGCTTATCGGCAAAAATAATGGCTTTCTTCATCAGTTCCATTGATTTTTCTCTTGTTCTTTCATCCATACTTCCCATAGGAAATCTTCTATGTCCGCTAAAACACATTGAGGGTATTCTCACTCCTGTATTGACAAGCTCTGTATGTATTCTGTTAATCTCTTCATCTGACCAGTCAAGCCTTGCAAGTCTTTCATCAGTTTCATCCACAGATATTTCCACAAAATCATATCCGCATTCTTTTACAAGTCTTATTCTGTCTATCCAATCAATATCTTTCGGAAGAGCTTTTTCATATATTCCTATATTGATTTTATTTAAGTCTCTCATTGCCAACCTCGTTTTTATTATAATTTCTTTTCTGTTAGTATAATATATCACTATATCTGATTGTTTTCATGTATATCTAATACACTTCTATATTTTTTATTAATATAATATTTCGGCTATATTTGACTATTTTATCTGACTATTTTCAAAAATTAGTTTATTTATCTTTCTGTTTATTTACTCTTTAATTTACTTATTCTTTCCAGTATTTAGCAATTTCTTCCTTAAACTCTCTTGCTGCCTGTGCAGGATTTTCGGCTTCAGTAATTCCACGCCCTGCAATAAATGTAAATACGTCTACACCTTTAAACAGTTTCAGAGTTTCTGTACTTAATCCGCCTGTTACAGATACACGGAAGCCCATTTCTATAAGTTTTTTAACTTTATTCAAATCTTTCTCTCCCCAAGTTTCTCCAGCCAAAAGAGCATCACGGCTCTGATGATATATAGCCTGATTTATACCTGCCTCAAGCCACTGTTTTGCCTGTTCATAAGTCCAGTCGCCATAGAGTTCCACCTGAATTTCTCCTCTATCTCCACGTACTTCCTTTATTGCTTTCAAAGCTGCTTTCATTGTAGGGATAGTCGCAGAACATATACATGTCATCCAGTCGGCTCCTTTTACTGCATTATTTTTTGCAACTGTTCCTCCTGCATCTGCACATTTAGTATCTGCAACAATTATTTTTTCAGGAAAAAGATTTCTTAAAACTTCTACAAGTTCGCTTCCTACCTGTAACAGGCATACTGTTCCGGCTTCTATAACGTCCACTTCATTTCCTACTGATACTGCTGCTTTAATTGCCCCCTTTAAATCCGAATGGTCAAGAGCTACCTGTAATAAAGGTCTCGCCATAATTTTTCCTCCTATTTTTTAAATTTTCATTTTTCCTTTTTTACCTTATAATTTAAACTATCCTGATAAAAAATAATATTTAAGAATTCTTTAAAGTTTTAGAATGCCAAAAACATTAGAAATCTTTTCCTATAAGCCTTTTAGAGAAATTTTCATTTTCTTAAAATCAAATAAATACTTTTATTTATTTTCTTAGATACCTTTTTATTCGGACAGCTTTTATTCATAAAGACTTTGTGCCGGTTTTTTGCCGGCACGAAGCTTAAGTATTCCCAATTTTTCTATATTTCTATTTTATATCTTTATCTCTTTGTCTTTTTTGTCTTTCCATTACCTTGTCTTTTCTATCTTTCCATTATTTTATAAATATCTTCATTTGTTTGTGCAGCTCTTATTTTATCAAATGCATCTTCATCGTCAAATAACGTAACTATTTGAGGAATAGCTTCTCCATTATGTATATCTGTACTTGTTGCTGCCAGCCCTATTAATATATCCACTTCCTGACCGTCAGGAAAAGTAACAGGTTCTTTCAATGTAACAAAACTAAAACAGTCTTTATTTACACCTTTTTCAGGTCTTTCATGAGGCATTGCAAGACCCGGTGCCAATATATAGAAAGGTCCCAGCTCTTTAGTTCTCTCTATAATTGCATCAACATATTCCTGCTCTATCGTTCCTTTATCTAAAAGAGGTTGCATACAAACTTTGATAGCTTCTTCCCATGTTTCTGCTTCTTTTTTCAGTATAACGGAATTATTTTCTTTCAATGAATCAAGTAAAGTCATTTTTATCCTCCAAGTTTTTATTTTTTCTTACCCAATTCCTACTTCTTTTAATTTTGTTTCCAGTTCATTTGCATCAAGCAAATTCAAAAGTCCGACCATTTTAGTATTAGGTCCACCTTTCAGGTCGTTAATTATATGTGTTGAAGCCAAGACTAAATCATAATTTGACAATCCTGATTTTGCTTCTCCTAAACTGCATGAATTTACATCCGCATCAACATTCAGTTTTTTCAGTACTTGCGACACTTTCATTTTCATAATCATACTTGTTCCCATTCCGCTTCCACATACTGCCAATACTTTAAGCATCAAAATCACATCCTTCTCTCATTTTTCATTTTAATTTTACTCTAAATCAACAGTCCCTTCGTAATACTGCTCCTTATTTTTGGATTTTATATATTGAAGTTGAGGAATTAACAGCATTACAATGATTACCAGTACATATCCGATTACTCCTAAATATTTCATTACAAAGCCTTCAGCCAGCCATATTGTACTTTGGTCTATATTTCCATGCCATCCGCCTTTCAACTGGAATAAAGCCACTGCCACTGCTCCGCACAACACCTGTAATACTCCTGATACAGCAGACAATATAAATGCTGCTCTCGCTCCTCCCCGCTTGTCGGCATACACCGCTATTGTCGCATTATCAAAGAATACAGGTACAAACCCTGTTATAATAAATACAGGCGATTTAAATATAAGTAATCCCGCTATTGAAATAAACTGAGCTATTGTTCCTACTAAAAATCCGAATAATACCGCACTTGGTGAACCAAAACCGTAAGAAGCCGCACAGTCAACTGCCGGTAATGACCCCGGTAATATTTTGTTTGAAATTCCTTGGAATGATAAAGTCAATTCAGATACAAACATTCTAACTCCTGTTTTCAATATTGTCAAGTACACTGCAAACAATAATGTCGTAGAAACGATATAAGTAGGGAATGAAAGCTTTTTCGGGTCAAATGCTCCCGCTGCCACTCCGTTAGGATTTATAATCGGACAAGTCTGTACTCCGTTTGCAACTGTACATTTATCAAATTTTGCAGTAAAGAACTCAGGTCCTAATACCCACATTATTATTCCGAAAAATATTATCATTATCAGACCCGTTGCAATAATATCATCATGTAGCATTGAAAGCCATTTAGGCAATTTCAGGTCATCCAGCTTTTTTTTCGGATTTCCTATTTTCGGTGCAAGTTTATCAGCTACCCATATTGCAAACATTTGTTGATGTCCTATGGCAAATCCTGCATTTTCAGTTAATCTCTGAGTAGGTTCCACTGAAAGGTTTGACCCTACTGCCCAATATATTCCCGCAAAAATTCCTACTAATATTACTCCTTGTATATTCTGAAACTGAGGAAATAAGAAGAATATCATCCATGCTGCGGTAGAAGCCTGCTGCTGCATAATATGCCCTGTTATGAATAAAGTTCTTACTTTCGTAATCTTTCTGAATAATACTAATACTATATTTATGATAAACCCTATTAACAGTGCCATCATAACTGAAGCCGCCAAATTCGATTTTGAAGGATCCTGCTCAATAAGACCTTTGATTGCATCATCTACAGCCTGTAACCCAAAATAAGGGTCTATAACTGCCGCTTTCAGTTCAAATTTAGTTTTTAATGCTGCCAGTATCGGTCTGAATGTTGTTACCAGTCCGCCCGCACCAACATTCAATATCATATATCCTACAGTTGCTTTAATAAAACCGCCGACTGCTTCATACACTTTTTTCCCTAAAAACAGATAACCCACAAAAACTAACAAGCCTACAAAAAATTCAGGTTTAGTCAAAATATTTTGTCCAAACCATGTTCCAATTCCCATTAAAACATTCATGATTTTTCTCCTTTTAAATTATTTAATTATTCATTATTTATTCGTCTTTTTATCTTTTCGTCTTTTCATCTTTTCGTCTTTTCATCTTTTCGTCTATTCGTCTTTTCGTCTTTTCGTCTTTTCAAAGCATTTATTTATTTTCTCAAACTTATTCATTCATTTTGCTAAAATCTACTCATTATAGCTACTTTATTAGTTATTTCTCTTATAAGAATGATTTAAACGGTAAATCAGGTTCTATTTCAAATGCATCTTCAAATCCTCTCGGATACATATATTCCATATCGTCTTTGTTATCAGGGAATACAAATTTTCCTCCCGGTTGCCATATATAAGGTTTAAATTTATATTTCATTCTGTCTTTTCTGTAATTCCATAATAAAGTTATTTCTTTAGGGTCAGCCATAAAATTGGACCATATATCATGATGTAAAGGTATGACTACCTGTGTTTCCAGTTCTTCAGCCACTCTCAACACATCTGATGAAGTCAGTTTATCGGTCATTCCTCTCGGATTTTCTCCATATCCTACAAATGCCACATCGACTTTATTTTCATTTCCATGTTTTACAAAATAGTTTGAATGGTGAGAATCTCCTGCATTATATATATTTCCTGCCTTTGTTTCGATTAAATAGTTTACTGCCATATCATCCATATCAGGAGGCAATTTATCTTTTAATACCACATCTTCAGCCACTGTAAGCAACATCGTTCTGTCGAAAGACTCCAACGCTTTTATTTTTGCATCTTTGATTGTTACTTCATCTCCCGGTCTTAAAGTTACAAGTCTTTCTTCAGGAACTCCCCATTTTCTCCAAATATCTGTACAAGTTTTAGGTCCCACAAATTTTGCTTCAGGACAATTTTTTAAAACAGCTGCCGCCACATTCTGGTCTATATGGTCGCTATGAGAATGTGTCGCAAGTAAGGCGTCAAGGTCTTTTATAGCAAAAGGGTCTATGACACAAGGCGTTGTTCTAAGATTAGGTTGTAATGCTACACATCCGACTGCTCTCTGATGTTGATGTTTCGGTTTCATTAATTTGTTTTTTGCTGTTCTTTTTCCTGTTGCTACCCATAAATCCATACAAATATTTGCATTTCCTTCTGTTTTTACCCAAAGTCCCATATTTCCGAGCCACCACATTGCCACTGTTCCGGACTCGACTTTTGTTTCTTCGATTTCTTCATTTAACCATGTTCCCCATTCGGGGAATGTACTTAAAATCCAAGATTCTCTTGTGATTTCGTCTAATTTAGCCATTTTTTCCTCCTAAAAAATTTATTAACAGTTTTGTTAGTAATCTATTTTTTTTGTTCGTTATTTGTTAACAATGTTATACCCCAATTTTTTAAAAAGTCAATAGCAGATAATAAAAATATTTTGCCTTTTTTCACAATTTGCTAACACATTGATTTGTATAAAAAAAGAGATAATCTAAAGATTATCTCTTAAAATAATTATCTAATTATGGTAACTATGTCCTAATTTATGGTGCCCGAGGCCGGAGTCGAACCGGCACGATATTGCTATCGACGGATTTTGAGTCCGTTGCGTCTACCAATTTCACCACTCGGGCTTAATCACTTACTGTACTATTTTAATAGATTTCGCTAAATATGTCAACCATTATTTTTTATTTTTCGATTATTTTTTTAAAAACCAATATTTTCAGTATTTTTAGACTGTATTTAAACTATACAAAATTTCAGCAACTTATTCACTAAATTTTATTCTTTTCTCTACTTTTTCATATTTTTCATTTCCTATTATTTTTTCCAAATCAAGGTTTGAATGAATATTTCCATTTTTTATTTCAGGCAACAGTTTATTTATCTCTTTTTTTGTAAATCCTATCATTTTCAGCTTTTCCTCATCGAGTTCATTTATATTGAAAACAGTATAATTTCTTCCGTTATAATTATCTTCAGGATTTTTTATTTTTTCATTGTCTACAAAAAGATATTTTTTAGCCAGTTCTATTCCTGTTTCACCAAACCGTGAAATATTTTTCAAATCATTTATATCGGAAATAATCCCGATTTCATCTCGAAATTCTACAAGCTTTTCAGCCTTTGACTTGGAAAAACCCAGTTTCAGGAGTTCGTCATAACTGACATTATTTACATCGTATTTTTCTTTTGTATCCGACAAATCATTTTCTTTTTTTGCTTCGTCTTTCTGATATGTTATTTCCTCATTAATTTCAATATTAGGAATATTTTTATCCTCTATAACTAACCTTAAAAAATTTCCCAAAATCAAAAGTATTACAAAAATTATTATGTTTTTTATTTTCATATTAATCCCCCGTTTTTACAATTCAATGTGTTAAACCATTGTATTCTTTAATATAGTTATACTTAAATATATTTTATAGCAGAATTTTACTGACTTTTATCCTGTTCCATATTCTTTTTTCGGTATAATTTTCTAATTTCTTCCTTTTTATTTTTTAGCCTTTCATCCAGCTCATTTATCCAGACCAGAGGATCTTTAGGGTTGACAAGTCTTTTTATATTATCCCTATTTTTTTTGCTGTCTTTCCATATTAATTTTGTTATCGCTCCTGCTCCGATACCTATTATTACTTTATTTTCTTCTATCATCTCAATATTGTATACCGATTCGCTTCCGCCCAGAGAATATCCTAAATTTTCTCCCCATTGAAAACTGTTTTTCTGTCTGTACATATAATAAGGATAAAGTCCTTTTTTTTCAGTCACTTCATTTATTTTTTCAAATATTTTTTCATAATCAAGGTTGCCTTCATGTCTATAATTTTTTTTATTTAATTCACTTGCATTTTTTATTGCCAAATTATGTATTGTTAAATTTTCAGGATTATATTTTCCAATTTCTTCGAGCGAGAATAGTATATCCTCCGTAGTCTCTCCGGGAAGTCCTAAAATCAGATCCATATTTATTTCCAGTTCAAGCTCTTTGGCAATATTGTAAACACTGTCAAACTGATTTTTATTATGATACCTGTTTACAAGTTTTAGAGTTCTCTCATTAAATGACTGAGGATTTATACTTATTTTATTTACTCCCGAATTTTTTATCACTTCCAGCTTTTTCCTGTTTAATGTATCTATTCTTCCCGCCTCAAATGTAAATTCTTTCAGATTGTCCAGATTACAGCTCTCTTTTATTGTATTCAGCATTTTTTCTATTTCTTTGGCTGACAGAATAGACGGAGTTCCTCCTCCTATATATATTGTACTAATTTTCAAGTTTAATTCTTTAGTTAAAGTTCCTATTTCTGTTATTTCTTTTAATATTGACTCAAAATATTCATCATACCGTTCGGCGTATTTTCCTTTCAGCAAATATGCGGGAAAAGAACAGTAAGTACATTTTGTCGGACAATAGGCAATTCCTATATATATCCCGATTGTTTCTCTATCAAGATACGGTGCCTGTCTTTTTGCTATATTTAAAAGCAGGTCTATTTTTTCATCACTTACCATATATATATTTTTCAGAATTTCTTTTATTTTTTCATAAGACAATCCCATATTTAGAAATCTTCCGACTATCTTCGTAGGTCTGACACCTATCAGTGTACCCCATTTATAGTCTTTTTCTTTCCCAAAAAATTTAAGTAGAGAAGTTTTTGCCATTACTTCTTTCTGGTCAATATAGCCGTATCCTATCTTTTCATATTGAAAATTTATTTTTTTTATAATATTTCCGTTTTTTTTCATCGATATATCATTATTTTCAATATTTTCAGTTTCTTTTTTTAGAACTGTCTCTATTTCAATAATATTATTTTTCTCAGTAATATTTATAAAAATATGTTCTTTTGAATTTTTATCAAGAATATAATAATGTTCAGGCAAGAGAATTCTGACAAATTCTTCCAGTTTATTTTTATTGATTTCTATATTGCAAAATATCATTTATTATTTCATAACTCCCGTAAAATATAGAATAAAAACCGCAATTCCTAAAACAATCCTGTAATATCCGAATATTTTAAAATTATGTTTTTTAATATAGTTCATAAATACTTTTATTACTATATATGCGAATATAAAGGATAAGACAAATCCCAAAGCTATCAGCATCCATTCATAACCTGTCAGCTTTGCTCCCATTTTTACTATCTTGAGTAAAGTCGCTCCCAGCATTGTCGGGACAGCCAGAAAAAAAGAAAACTCCGTTGCAAGAACTCTGTTTAATCCTAACAATACTCCCCCGATAATTGTTACTGCTGACCTTGATGTCCCCGGTATCATTGCAAGACACTGAAAAAGACCTATACCTATCAATTTGGAAATAGGAATATCTTTTACAGTTGAAATCCCCCCATTTCCTCTTTTTCCATTTTCTACCCATATTAATACTATTCCATAAAAAACAAGCATACTCGCTACTACCGTTACATTAAAAAGATATTTGTCTATTATATCATCAAATAATAATCCCAGCACTACAGCGGGCAGCACTGCAATTATAATTTTTATCCATTTTAATATTATTCCTCTACTTTGGGCTTTTGTCAATCCTTTTGAAAAAGGCCATAGTTTATGCCAAAAATATACAACTACAGCTAATATTGCTCCTAATTGTATTATTATCTCAAAGGCATTTACAAAAGACTGATTATCAGATAATTTTAAAAATTTATCTACAATTATCATATGTCCTGTACTGCTGACAGGTATAAATTCAGTCAGTCCCTCTACCAGACTGAGTATTATTACTTTCAAAATATCAAAAATCATTGATTTTTCTCCTTTTCAGTTAATATATTCTTAAATATTATAGCATATTTTTTATATTCTTTGGTAGATTTTTATATTTAAACAACTTCCTCTATTTTCAAAATCTTTTATATATAAGTTCGTAATCTGACTGTTAAACAGCTTAAACCATACAGTTAATATAGATTTTACTGTATTTATAATTAATTTTCCCGAGATAATTTCATTCCTCTTTTTATTTAATAAAAAAGAAGAAATATACTGCCGTCAATATTTATTGATAACAGATAATTCTTCCTTTTAATTTCATTTACGAATTTTTTTAGGCCTCTACTATTCTTTCTCCTTTAAATACCGCTTCGTCAAAATTTTTCATTTCCTTATCAACCATTGTTAATACTATGGCTATTTCAGACTTACTCCGACCAAAGAGATAACTATCATTTTAGTATGCTCATAAAGTCTCTGTCGACTGAAGAAGCTGTATTTGTTACATTTTTTTATTAATTTTATTTATTCTTATCTGAAATCACTTTTAAGGAATGCCAGCTCAAAGTCGCACATTTTATCCTTGCAGGCATATTTGCCACATATTCCATTAACACAGCATCTCCTAACTTTTTCTGCTCATCCGACGTCAATTTTTCCTGCTGTTTCATCATTTTGAAAAATAAATTCACCTTATCTTCAGCTTCACTCATAGTTTTCCCTTTTATGAGTTCAATGAGCATAGCAGTCGAAGCAGTAGAGATTGCACATCCGCTTCCTAAAAAAGCAGCATCTTCTATAATATCGCCATTCAGTTTTACTTCTAATGTCAAATCGTCTCCACAGTTGGGATTATGACCCCTTTCAACATATGTCGGATTGTCAATTTCTTTTTTCAGGTCTTTCCTGTTGCTGTATTCCAGTATCGTCTGCTGATAGATTTTTTCAAAATTCATATTCCAAACACTTCCTTTATTTTTTTCAATCCCTCTATAAGTTTGGCTATATCTTCATCATCGTTGTATATGCTGAAACTCACACGACAGCACGATTGAATATCCATATAATTCATCAATGGTTGTGCACAATGATGACCTGACCTTACCGCAACGTGGTAAGAATCAAGTATAAATGCAACATCATGAGAATGCACACCTTTTACATTAAAGGCTATAATCCCTGTTTTTTCAACATTTTCAGTACAGTAAGTTTCTACAAAACCAAGCCTTTTTATTTCAAAAAGAGCTTTCATAACCAAATCTTTTTCTATCCTGTCTATTTTTTCATATCCGATTTCTTCTATAAAATTTATTGCTTCCTTTAATGCCACAGCTCCTTCGACATTCTGAGTTCCTCCTTCAAATTTATTAGGCAGAGGAGCAAAAGTGGAATCCTGTTCAGTTACAAACTCTATCATATCTCCACCATATAAAAAAGGAGGCATTTTATCAAGGATATCTTTTTTCCCGTACATAACTCCTATTCCCATAGGTGCAAAAAGTTTATGTCCTGAAAACACAAGAAAATCGGCATCCCATTCCTGAACATCATGTCTAAAATGAAGTATTGACTGGGCTGCATCTATTAGGACGGGAATGTTTCTCCTATGAGCAGCTTCTATTATTTCCTTTACAGGTTGAATAACTCCGGTTACATTGACTACCCCTGAAACCGAAACAATTTTAGTCCTATCTGACAATTTATATTTCAAATCGTTTAAATCAAACTGACCGTAATCGTCCAAATCTACATATTTTATTTTCGCTTTTTTCTTTTTAGCGACAAACTGCCATGGAACTATATTCGCATGATGATTGGATATTCCGAGTACAATTTCATCACCTTCATTTATAAATTCCATTCCATAAGAATATGCTATTAAATTAATGGATTCTGTCGTACTCTTAGTAAAAATAATTTCTTCAGTTTTTTCAGCATTTATGAATTTTTTTACCGTTTCTCTTGCATCATTTAAAAGTTCTGAGGCTCCTATAGACAAAGTATGGGAACCTCTGCCGGGATTCCCGTTATACTTTTCATAATATTCGGTTATCCTGTCCAATACCCTTTTAGGTTTCTGGGAAGTAGCCGCCGTATCTAAATAATGATTTTCAATATTCTGAAATATAGGAAACTCTTTTCTATAATTCATAATAATCTCCTTTTCTAAATTCGGGAAAATATACAGAGTTTATAATTACTTTAACTATATCTCATTGCAATTATATTTCTTTATCTTTTCCGAAAAATATTATTTAAACTTTTATATTCTTCTTTCCAGTTCATCAAGCAGATTTTCTTTTATCATTTCATCATCAATATTATCAAGTATAGGTCTAAATGATGACTCAACAATCAGCTTTTTTGCCCTGCTTTCTGAAAGTCCTCTGCTCATCAGATAAAACAATTTTGCTTCATCCACTTTACCTACCGAAGCCGAATGTTCCCCTATGACATCGTCTTCATCGCAGAAAAGAGTAGGTATCGAATGGGCATCCACCCCTTTATCAAGAAGTATCGCAAATTCTCCTTCTCTTCCTTCGGATTTACTTGCTCCCTGCCTGAAATAAAGATTTCCTCTAAATACTTTTCTTGCAGTATCTTTGACAGCTCCTCTCGCCTGAATTTCTCCTACTGTTCTCAATCCTTTGAAAACAAGGGAATATTCCAAATCCAGCTGTCTGTCCTTATCCGCAAGATATGCAGGCCATATATATATTTCCGCTCCGTCCTCTTCCATATATGACTTATTGCTTATACCGTTTATTTTTGCCCCTAATTCCACACTATAGTAACTTACTTTTCCCTGTCCCGAAGCTTCTATCTTTGATGATTCAAAATTTGACGAGTTCATATTCAGTGTCTGGACTTTTATTATTTTTACTTCCGAATTTTTCCCGGCAATTACTTTTATAATCCCGTTATGATAAGCTTCTGCTTCATCTTCAGAATGATATGTTATTATTACAGTAACTTTTGCAAAATCTTCGACTTCTATCAGATTATAGTCAATCAGAAGATTGTTATCTTTATTTGTATTGTATGTTATATACACAGGTTTTGTAATTTCTGCTCTTTCAGTTATTTTCAAATATTTTCCTTCATTGTAAAATGCGGAAATCTGAGAATTAAAAAATTCTCCAAGACCGTATTCATTATCATTTTTTGAGTTTTCTCTTTCATTTACCGCATCTTTTATATCTTTTAATATTATGCCGTTCTGTTTTTCATTTTTTACAGTAGTATTATTGAACGCTTTAAAACTTTGAGGCTCCTCATATTTATATCCTACCCTTTTCCATTCAGGTTTATCAAGAGAAGAATATTTTTTAAAACTCTCCAATCTATGGCTACTATTTTCAAGACTTTGTAAAGTCGCTTCATTTAGCATTTATATTTCCCTCCTAAAATCTCTCTTTCTTTTACTGTTATCCTATAGTTCCTTCTAACTCCAACTCTATCAATTTATTCAGTTCGACTGCATATTCAAGAGGCAGTTCTTTGGAAATAGGCTCTACAAATCCTCTTACTATCATCGCTTTGGCTTCATCTTTGCTTATTCCTCTGGACATCAGATAAAATATGGCTTCATCGCTTATTCTTCCTATTTTTGCTTCGTGTCCTATATCTACACTGTCATTATTGATTTCTATAATAGGTATGGTATCCGAATGGGATTCGTTATCCAGCATTAATGACTCACATTCTACTGTCGATTTGCAGTTATGTGCATTAGGAGCTACTCTTAACAAACCTCTATAAAAAGCATTTCCTCCGTTTTTGGAAATTGATTTTGAATGAACTGTAGACGATGTATAAGGTGCGGCATGTATAACTTTACATCCCGTATCAAGATACTGCCCCGTAGAAGCAAATGTAACTCCTGTAAACTCACATCTCGAACGCTCTCCTCTCAGTATACTCATAGGATAAAGCATTGACACCCTTGAGCCAAATGACCCTGACACCCATTCGATAACTCCATTTTCATCCACAATAGCTCTTTTCGTATTTAAATTATACATATTTCTCGACCAGTTCTCTATTGTCGAATATCTTAATCTTGCTCCTTTTTTTACAAACAATTCTACTGCTCCCGCATGAAGTGCATTTCTCTTGTACTTTGGTGCCGAGCAACCCTCTATATAGTGTAAATCCGCTCCTTCTTCCACTATTATAAGAGTGTGTTCAAACTGTCCTGCTTCAGCAGCATTCAATCTGAAATATGATTGTAACGGCATATTCACTTTTACACCCTTAGGCACATATATAAACGAACCTCCTGACCATACTGCCCCATGCAATGCAGCAAATTTGTGGTCATTTACGGTAATTAATTTCATAAAATGCTCTTTCAGTATGTCCTCGTGTTCTACAAGTGCTGTTTCTATATCAGTATATACGACTCCCTGTTCTTTCAATTCCTGATGAATACTGTGATAGACAACTTCCGAGTCATACTGGGCTCCCACTCCTGCAAGGGACTGTTTCTCAGCTTCAGGTATTCCCAATCTGTCAAACGTAGCCTTTATATAATCAGGTACATCGTCCCAGTTATCGCTCATTGTTTTTGCATCAGGCTCAAGATAATGAACTATATCATTTATATTTAAGTCCGACAAATCTGCTCCCCATGTGGGCATAGGTTTTGAATTAAACACTTTTAGTGCTTCCAGTCTGAACTCCCTCATCCATTTAGGTTCATTTTTTTTATCGGAAATCTTTTTTACAATTTCTTCCGTCAATCCTTTACCTGTCGTAAATCTGTGGTGCATTTCATCTTTTATGTCATAGACGCCTCTTTCAATATCGGCGACATAAGTCTTTTTTCTATCTTCCATTTTTACTATTCACCTCTTCAAATTTCACCGGAATTACAATCCGAATTCTTCTTTCATTTTTCCATAACCGTTTTTTTCAATGTATTCCACTAATTCCTTACCGCCACTTTTAACGATTTTTCCGTCCATAAGAATATGGACAAAGTCAGGCTGTAAATATTCCAGTACCTTGTCATAGTGCGTTATAATGAGCATCGCAGTATCAGGAGTTTTCAATGATTTCACTCCTTCAAACACTATCTTTGTCGCATCAATATCAAGTCCCGAATCAGTCTCATCAAGTATTGCCAGTTTAGGTTCCAAAACTGCCATTTGAAGTATTTCATTTTTCTTTTTTTCTCCCCCTGAAAATCCTACATTCAGATGTCTTTCGGCATATTCAGGATTTATATGTAATTTTTCCATTTTTTCTACTAATTCATTATGAAATTGCATAAGATACTGTTTTTCCCCTGTAACTGCTTCCTTTGCTGTTCTTAAAAAATCTTCGACAGTCAGTCCGGGTATCTCTTCGGGATATTGGAAAGATAGGAAAATACCTTTCTGAGCTCTTTCGTCTACTTCCAGTTCATTTATATTTTCTCCGTCCAGTATTATTTCTCCGTCTACGATTTCATGTTTAGGATGTCCTACAAGAATACTTGCAAGAGTAGATTTCCCTGCTCCATTAGGCCCCATTATAACATGAACTTCCCCTTTATTAATAGTCAAATCTACACCTTTCAAAATAGGTTTCCCTTCAACCTCCGATTTAACCCCTTTCAAGTCTAACAAACTCATTTTTTATTACCTCCAAAAAATTATATAAATTACTTTTTAATAAGTGTATATTTACATTTTACAAAAAAATTGTAATAAAGTCAATTTTAAAAAAATTATATTCTGAAAAGTATTTTTTTTAAAATTTGATTTTTTAAAAATCTTTCAGACTAAATGAATACGAAGTCCTGTTTACCATAAAGCCTTTTCTTTAAAGCAATCATAAATAATTTATATCCTTTATATATAATCAATTAATTTTACAATTAAACATTTTTATAGTAGAATATTAATGTTATAATTTTCATAAACAATCAAAAAACAATTTATATGATAAATCAATGATATATTGGGGAATATCAGGAGGATTTATTAATAAATGCACAATAATGGAATTGATTGTTTAATTGTGCTTTTTCTGTATGGAGGATTTTTCATGACCTGGATTGTTCTGGGTCTTTTTTGTAGCTATTTAATATTTTTAAATTTTAAGAAAGGAACTTCATAAAGATATATGAAAATAAAAGAAATATATGAAAATAAAAACCCTGTTTTCTCATTTGAGATATTTCCTCCGAACAAAAATTTTCCCGAGGAAAAACTTAAAGAAGTTACCAAAGAGCTTTCCACTCTCAAACCTGATTTCATAAGTGTTACTTATGGTGCAGGCGGCACTACAAAGTCAGGAACTGTGGAAATTGCCTCATATATCAAAAATACTCTTAAGATAGAAACTTTATCTCATCTTACTTGTATCGGAAGTAAAAAAGAAGAGATTATTCATTTTTTAAAAGAATTAAAAGAAAATAACATAAAAAACATACTGGCTCTGAGAGGAGATATTCCTCATGGAAAAGACGAGTCTATTTACGAACAGGGAGATTACAAATATGCTTCCGATTTAATAAAAGATATAAAAGAAAATGATAATTTTTCCATAGGAGCTGCATTTTATCCTGAAACTCATTATGAAAACAATGATTTGATTGATTTGATACATCTAAAAGAAAAAGTAGATATGGGAGCAGATTTTCTCATTTCCCAAATTTTTTTTGAAAATGAAACTTTCTTCAGATTTAGGGAGCAAGCCGAAAAACTCAGTATATATGTACCTCTTATTGCAGGAATAATGCCCGTTACAAATGCCGCACAGATAAAAAGGATTACTTCACTGTGCAAATCAAAAATTCCTTTAAAACTGGAAAAAATTCTTGATAAATATGGAAATAATCCCGAATCAATGAAAAAAGCAGGGATTGCTTATGCGACAGAACAGATTATCGAACTTATGTCCAATGACATAAAAGGAATTCATCTATATACAATGAATAAAACTGATACTACGCGCGAAATATTGAATAATATTAATTTTGTGAGATAATATAAAAACTTCCGATAGAAATTAGAAATTTTAATATCGGAAGTTTTTTGATATTTTAAAAAAATCATATAAATTATAATCTTAATTTGATAATTTTATTTCATTCCATATTTTATCCTGTTTTTCTTTTGCTTCATCTGATAATGCTCCCGGCAGTTTAGCATTTTCCACAACTTGATTTTTATTTACAAGAGATTTTACTTTTGATTTTTCTTCTACACCTTTTATAACTGACGGTGCTTTAAACTGTTCATATACTTTTACAAAATTTTCAGGTCTGTATAAAAATTCTAAAAACTTATAGGCATTTTCTTTATTAGAAGAATTTTTTACAATAGCCATACTATCTATATACATCATTGCACCTTTCGGTATAAAGAAATCAAAATTTCCATATTCGGCTTCATCTAATTCACCATAGACATTTTCTGCATATCCGTGAGCTACATAAAATTCTCCTGTAGCCACACTTTTACCGAATGCTGTCGCATCAAATTTCGCAAGATTTTTCTTCCATTCGATGATTTTCTTTTTAGCTTCTTCCAACTGTCTGTCATCTGCTGAATCTGACGGATAACCTAAATATTGGAGAGCAGCACCTATTACTTCTCTACCGTCATCAAGCATAGTCATTTTACCTTTATATTGAGACTGGTTAAATATTTCAAAAGATTGCGGATATTCTTTCATAAACTTTTTGTTTACTGCTATTCCTGTTGCAGAATATGTATAAGGTATCGAATAATCAAGTCCGGAATCATATATTTTCGACAATTCTTCCAGTTTTAATCCGTCTTTATCCAGATTATTGAAAGTATCTCCCAATTTTTTCTTATCCAGCTTTTCTATCAGTCCGCTTTTTATGAGTATATCTACATAATCCGTAGACGGAGAAACTATATCATATCCTTTTGCACCTGACATCAGTTTAGCTATCATTACATCATTATTATCATAGTAGCTCAAATTTACCTTTATTCCTGTTTCTTTCTGAAAATCATCTATTATTTCCTGAGGTATAAAATAAGTCCATGTATAAATATTAAGCTCCTTACTTTCAGAATTTCCATTTCCTCCGTCTTTACTTCCACAGGCAATCATAAACAACATCATTCCCAACAACAAAACAATCTTTTTCAACTTTGACATCACTCTCCCTTTGATTTTTATCTATTACAGATTGAGTATATCAAAAAATATTGATTATATCAAATATTTTTTTACAACTTCTCTGTCGTCAAAATGTCTCTTTTCTCTCCCTATAATCTGATAAGTTTCATGTCCTTTCCCGGCTATAAGTAAACTGTCTCCCTCTTCGACTATTTTCTGAACAGCGTATTTTATAGCTTGCTCTCTATCGACAATAACTATATACTTTTCTACAGGAAATTTTATCTCAGTAAGCCCTGCTTCGACTTCTTTCAAAATAGCGGTAGGGTCTTCCGTTCTCGGATTATCCGAAGTCAGTATAATATAATCACTGAAATTTGCAGCAGCTTTTGCCATTTTAGGTCTTTTTTTGTTATCTCTGTCGCCCCCTGCTCCAAATAAAGTTATAACTCTGTTTTGAGTAATTTTTTTTAAAGTAGTTCCTACATTCATAAGTCCGTCATCTGTATGTGCGTAATCTACTACAATTCTTGCGTTTCTGTTATTTTTTACAGTTTCAAATCTTCCGGGAACGGAAGGCATTTTTTCAAGCTTTCTAACAATCCGCTCCATATCTATCCCAAAAGATAACGCCGAAGCTACGCAGCCTAAAATATTATGTAAATTATATTCACCCACAAGATTGACATTTAGGATATATTCCAAACCTTTATATATGATTTTTATTTTCATCCCGTCGTTCGTATATTCGACTATCTCTCCATATAAATCGGCTGACCTGTCTTTTATGCTTATTTTCAGATATTTATTTTCTTTCTCACTGTTTTTTCCATTGTCTTTCTTACCAATTTTTTCATCAATTATTCTTTTTCCATATCCGTCATCAATATTTACAACACCTGTTCCTTTATTTCTAAGCATAGAAAACATTTTCTTTTTAGCATTAAAATAATTCTCCATTGTTTTATGGAAATCCAAATGGTCCTGAGTAAGATTTGTAAATATTGCCGAATCAAATTCAAGCATATTTACACGTCCTATTTCCAATGCATGAGAGCTTACTTCCATTATAAAATACTCTACTCCCCTTTTTACACTTTCATTTATAAGTTTTATAAGCTCAAGTGATTCAGGAGTTGTATTTACTGTTTCAAATTCTTCATCAAGTATTCTGTTTCCCGTAGTTCCTATTCTTGATGTTTTTTCCAATATATTTTCCAGTATATAGCTTGACGTAGTTTTTCCATTTGTGCCTGTTATTCCGATTATTTTTATTTTATTTTGAGGGTAGTTATAATAATTAGAAGCTATTATTCCTAAGCTCTTTCGCACATCTTTTATAAATACAAAAGAAATATTTTCATAATCATTGTATTCCTTTATATCAACATCTTTTTCGACAACTATCATCTTGGCACCGTTATCAATAGCTTTCTGTATAAAATTATGTCCGTCAACATTATTTCCGCTCATTGCAATAAATACAAAATTTTCCCTAATCTTTCTGGAATCAAACTCAATTCCCTCAATTACAAATTCTTTTCCTTTGTTTAAGACAGTATAGGATATTTTATCAAATATTTTATACATAACAGGCTCCTTTTAAATCTTTTTATTTAATTTTCGACAGTCACTATTTAATAATATTACTGTTTTGTTCTTGTATCGTTTAGCCCAAACATTTATTGTGTTTGGGTTACTATTTAACAATATTACTATTTTATCATGACATCTTTATCCCTTGTATCAGTGCAGACAAGGTTACTATTTGACAATATTACTATTTCATTTGATAATAATATTATTTAACAAATAACAAAATCAACAAAATTTCATAAAAAAAAGACTATCTCATAAAATGAAAAAAATATTAGACTATAAATTTTATATATTTCATTATTTTACCGACTTCTGTTTTTATTAAATAAAAACGGCATTTTTAATATACAATATTTATATAAAATATTTATTTTCAATTTCAAAACAATCACTTTTTTGTTTTCTATTTAAATAAAACTATATTTAATTTTATGATTTCAATGGTGCCCAGACGCGGAATCGAACCACGGACACAGGGATTTTCAGTCCCTTGCTCTACCGACTGAGCTATCTGGGCATAAATGGCGGAAGTGACGAGACTCGAACTCGCGACATCTTGCGTGACAGGCAAGCACTCTAACCAACTGAGCTACACCTCCATAAAAATGGTGGTCACAATTGGGCTCGAACCAATGACCCCCTGCTTGTAAGGCAGGTGCTCTCCCAACTGAGCTATGCGACCACTTTTCCAATACTCAGTTATTATACTATATTTTTATGTGAATTTCAACCATTATTTTTAAATTTTTCCTTTCAAATTAAAAACTTCTCAACTTATTCACAGGAAATTTCCATTCAGGAGTTACAAGAATATCCTTATCTTTTATTGAATACCACACCGACATTTTACCGTCGTTCGGATTTACCAATATTTGAGTCTGTTGTGCAGGCATATATGACTGAGCCAGCATAAATACTTTTTCTCCTTTGTCATTTATCGCCATATCCACTATTATTACAGCATGACCGGGACTTCCACCCATTATAAATACATCGCCTATTTTCATATTATCAAGACTTTGAGGTTTCATCTCTTTTTCGAGTGAGAGAGTCCCCGAATAAGCAAATACAATATTCATAAAGTTTCTAAAATCCTTATATGAATTTGATGAACCCGTTTTCCTATAATAGGAGCCTTTTCCATTGGGATTTATTCTGTATCCTTCTATCCATTTGGAATATTTTGCATTAAATCCCGAAACAAAGTTAAAATTTATTTTATCATATTCTTTTTTTGAATAGAAATACTCTCCTCTTATGAGCATTATGGCATCCGCACATTGGTGAAGGTCTCTGTCTCCTATTTCCACATCTATTACACTGTCATATATTCCTTCACTTCTTTTCGCTTGCCCATTAAAATATAAAACCTTTTCTCCGTAAGGTTTCAACTTCATATTTCTCAAAAACTGGGCAAAGCTCCCTTTTTCTACCTGAACTCTCTTATATCCTTTAGGAGGATTATATCTCGTTTCTATTGTCATTCCTGAAGGATTTAAAATATTATCGCTCTTTGATAAATTATTTATATCGTTCCGAATCCCTACCACTTCTTTATTTTTTTGTGTTTTACTATTACTTTTATCCTGTTTTTCAGAATTGCATGAGATTTGTAGACATACAAATATTATTAAAATAAATTTTTTTAATTTTATATTTTTTATCATAAATATCTATTCCTTTCAGAAATAATCCAATTTTTTTATAATAACGCTTTTATGTATTCTATATTATTTTTCTGATAACGTCAACCTTTTATTCAATTATAAAAAACATATATTGTCTTTTTGAAATTTACTCTCTTTAACCTCTCCTTTTTTTATTCTAACATATATTTTTTATTCTGACGTACAATTTCTAAAGTTAAATAATAAAAAAACTATCTTTTAATATTTTCATATTTCAAGATAGCTTTTTTACTTAGATTGCTCAAGTACTCAGACAAGTATTCAAAATTAAATTTTTCTGTAACTTTTCATATGTTTTTTAAAACTACTAAAAATTAACTCTAAATCCTGTCGTAAATACATTGTTACCTGCTTTATGTTTCTCCATTTTTGCGTCATAGTTTATATACCATGCAAATCTCGGATTTACTTC
>CALIJH010000043.1 GCA_938017765.1 uncultured Leptotrichia sp. | reverse complement strand
TTAAAAATAATTATAGTTAGAAATTCTGTATTTACTATATTTTTCTCTTTTTTTAAATTTTACTCCAAATTTATTCAAAACTTATTTTTTCATTTTTCTTGAGATGATTTTTATAACTTCATTTACTAAAAACGGAATTAATGCAAATATGAATACTATATCCCAATCTGCAAATGATAACTGAGTAACTTTAAATATTCGAGCAATGGAAGGTATTGATATTAATCCCACTTGTAAGACTATTCCGACTATTATAGATAAAATCAGAAACTTATTTTTAAAGAAACCTACTTCAAATATAGTTTTTTTACTGTTTCTCATAGTCAAAGAATAAAACAGCTGAGATATGGTCAATACTATAAATGCCATTGTTCTACCGTATGTCAGAGCTTTTATAGCTTCTTCGCTTTCGTTATTAATCAGTTCATTTATTCCAAAACCGTGTTCACTAACTCCTATGTAAAATGCCGCCAAAGTCAAAATCCCTATGAGTATTCCCGCTATTGCAGCTCTATATCCTGCACCCTCTGAAAAGAAACTTTCTTTAGGATTTCTCGGCTTTCTTTTCATTACATCCTTATCTCCCGGGTCTATTCCCAATGAGATTGCAGGCAACGTATCCGTTACAAGGTTTATCCATAACAATTGTATTGCTACTAAAGGTAGTGGCCAATTAAACAGAGTTGCTATAAATACACATATTACTTCTCCCAGATTACATGACAAAAGGAACATTATCGTTTTCTTTATATTGTTATATATGTTTCTTCCTTCTTCTATAGCATGAACGATAGTGGTAAAGTTATCATCTGTCAGTATCATATCACTCGCACCTTTGGAGACATCAGTTCCCGTTATCCCCATAGCCACACCTATGTCGGCAAATTTCAGCGACGGTGCGTCATTTACTCCGTCTCCTGTCATTGATACTATATTTCCCTTATCTTTAAATGCTTTTACAATTTTTACTTTATGTTCAGGAGAAACTCTTGCAAATACTTTGTATTTATTAATATCCTTTGCGAACTGCTCATCAGAAATAGCATCTATCTCCGCTCCCGTCAAACTCTGACTTATATCTGTAGCAATGCCCAGTTCTTTTGCAATGGCTACCGCTGTATTTTTATGGTCTCCTGTAATCATAATCGGAGTTATCCCGGCTTTTTTAGCTTTAGAAATGGAATCTTTCACTTCTATTCTTGGAGGATCTATCATTCCTACAATTCCTACTACTACAAGATTTTTTTCCATTTCTTCTGCCGGAATTATCTTTTCTGTATCTTTAAATGCCACTCCCAATACTCTCAGAGCATCATTTGACATTTCCTCGGCAACTTTAAGTATTTCCTCTTTCATTTTTTCAGTTAGAGGGATAATCCGCCCGTTCATAAATATTCTGTCAGCTTTAGTAAGAATATTATCAATCGCTCCTTTTGTATGAACTCTGTATCCATTTTCTTCTTCATTTAGTGTGGACATCAGTTTTCTGTCAGAGTCAAAAGGATTTTCTCCTACTCTTTTATATTCGGCATTCAATGTATTCTTTTCGAGATTGAATTTATTACCTAAAACTATTAGAGCCACTTCCGTAGGGTCTCCTATACTTTGTCCATTATCAATAGAAGCATCCGAGCAGAGTACAAAAGATTTTATTAGCTCTTTTTCATCTTTATCCGCTTCAAAATTTCCACTTTCTGACGGAACTTCTTTTATCTTGCCGGGAGTATACATTTTTACCACTGTCATTTTGTTCTGTGTCAGTGTTCCTGTCTTATCGGAACAGATTATATTTACTGCACCTAATGTTTCTACAGCAGGGAGTTTTCTGACAATGGCATTTATCTTGGACATCCTTGTTACTCCCATAGAAAGGACTATGGCAACTATCGCTACAAGTCCTTCAGGTATCGCTGCAACTGCCAGACTTATCGCAGTCATCAGCATATCAATCCAGTTTCTTCCCTGAAATAATCCTATTATAAATATGAATATACAGATACCTATTGCCATATATCCTAATGTTTTTCCAAGTTCATCAAGTTTTATCTGTAAAGGTGTCAGTGTATTTTCATCTTCATCAAGTATTTTTGCTATTTTTCCTATTTCCGTATCCATTCCTGTGGCTACAACAACACCTTCTCCTCTTCCGTAAGTTGCCATTGTAGACATAAATGCCATATTTTCTTTATCCCCTACAGATATTTTAGTATCTTCCGTAATGAAATCGGCATTTTTTTCGGCAGGAACAGACTCTCCCGTCAGAGCTGATTCTTCTATCTGCAAATTTGCACTTTCAATAAGTCTTATATCTGCGGGAATAAAACGTCCTGCATCAATTATGATTATATCTCCAGGTACTAAATCTTCAGAGTTTATTTCCAATATTTCTCCATTACGTCTGACTGCACTTTTGGGCGTTGTCATCTGCTGTAATGCTTCGAGTGCCTTTTCAGCTTTGGACTCCTGAACTACTCCGACAACGGCATTTATAAATACAACAGCTAAAATAATTATCGCATCCGTTACCCCTTCCAGCCCGTGAGCTACAATATTGATTACTGCCGCCCCTATAAGTACATAGATAAGAACATCCTGCAATTGACCTAAAAACAGCTGAAAAATACTTTTTTTAGGCTTTCCTTTTAATTTATTCTGCCCGTATTTTTCAAGTCTGTTATTTACTTCTTCTGTTGTCAGTCCTGTTTTAGGATCTGTATTCAGTTCTTTCAGCACTTCTTCCTGTGATTTTGTAAACCACATCTCGTCCACCTCTTTCTTTATTCTTTCTTTATAACTTTTATTTCTTTTTTCATAATGTTATTATTATACACTATATTTGATTTTTTATAAACGGTATTTTTAATAAATATAACAATATTTCAAAAAAGCCGTTTTGAATGCAAAAATTTACAATAAAAATTTAGATAAAATTATAAAAGAGGATATTTCATAAGTCAAAAATAATTTTACTAATATAAA
>CALIJH010000042.1 GCA_938017765.1 uncultured Leptotrichia sp. | reverse complement strand
ACTACAATTGATTTTATAAAAATTTTATTATTATTTTCTTCAAATTTTTCATATTCTTCTTCGGTATAATCTTTTATAATAACACAATTATTTTTTATATTTCTCTCCATTTTATTGACTTTAAAAATAAATTGTTCTTTTGTCCCAGGAAATCTATTACTTGATAATATTTTATAATATGCATCTGTTATGTTTATATTTTCATCATTATTTTCATCTATATACTTTATTTTTCCTTTTCTAACAATTCTTTTTAAAGTAATTTTCTTTTTATTTTTATTTTCTTTCCAATTTCTTGCTATTTTCGTTATTCTATATTTTCCTGTTCCCATTTTAACTCCTTATTTCATTTTAATAATTATATTCATTACAATTTTTTTAACAATCTAACATAAAAATTTATGCTATTCTAAACTTAACCAAAAATAATTTTCATATCTTCATCTCTCCCTGTTATTATTAATATAATTTATATGAACCTAAGCAACTACCTTTTAATTTAAATATATAATAAATTTACGTAAAAATCAAGTAAAAATTCGAAATTATCATAAAAATAATTTCGGAAAATAAGTATATTATTTAAATATTTCATTTTAATTTTTACTTACTCCATCCCTCAGGATTTCTGCTCCATTCAAGAGCCGTTTTGGCTTCATTTTCTGTAAGATATTTTGATTGCTCCAGTAACTTTATTAATGTATCAAAATTGGAGAGAGAGCTAAATTTACAATTATATTTTTTATAATTTTCTTCTGCTTCTTTAAAACCGTATGAAAAAATAGATTTTACCTCCAATTCCTTAACTCCCTCTTTTTGTAAAATATCCACAGCAATAAGACTGCTTTTCCCTGTAGTAATCAAGTCTTCTATTACAACTACTTTCTTTCCTTTTACTTCCGCTCCCTCTATCTGTTTTCCTCTCCCGTGGTCTTTAGGTTTATTTCTTATATAACAGAGCGGTTTTCCCATTCTGTCGGCTATAAACGAAGCCCATGGGATACCTGCTGTCGCTACTCCCGCTATTACATCTACATCTTTCTCTATATTTTCAATAAAGCTTTCTATTATTATATTTCTTTCTTCGAAAAATCCTAATATATATCTGTTATCACAGTAAATAGGGCTTTTTATCCCCGAAGCAAAAGTAAAAGGCTCTTTCACACTTATTTTTACTGCCTTTACACTAAATAATGCTTTTGCAACTTTTTCTCCCAATAAAATATTATTCATAAAATTCGACTTCCTTTCCCTTTTTTATATTATCTTTTATTTTTCCATTTTCATAGATTATTTCGCCATTTACAATGGTCATCATATTCTTTCCTTTTAATCTCCAACCCTCATACGGACTCCATTTACATTTACTCTCACATTCTTCGTTTTTTACAGTCCACTCCTTATCCAAATCAATTATAATGATGTCTGCATAATATCCCTCTTTTAGTTTTCCTCTTTTCACTATTTTCATTATTTCGGCAGGATTTTCACACATTAATTTCTGTATCTTTTCGAGGGGAATTTTTCCGTTATTATAAGCATTCAGCATAAGTCCTAAAGATGTTTCCACTCCGGGCATTCCGAAAGTAACTTTTTCAAGTTTTTCTCCTATCAGATGAGGAGCGTGGTCAGTCCCGATAGTGTCAATATCATCATTTACCAATGCTTCCCATAAAAACTGATTATCTTTTTCCGTTCTCAATTCAGGTTTCATTCTTAAAAGCATTTTATTTCTATCGTTACTTTCCCTTATTTTTTCATTTAAAAATAAATGATGTGGAGTAACTTCCACGTAAACAGGATGTTTTTCGTTATTTACATTTCTATTTTTTTTCCCGTTTATAACTTTTATCAGTTCTTTTTTTGAAGGAATATGACAGATATAGACCCCTTTTCCATATTTTTCATTTAATGACAATGCTTTATCTATCATTCCATTTTCAGCATGTACTAATACAAGTTTTGAATTTTTAAATATTTCTTTCAATATTTCATCATCTTCTATAAGCATTTCTCCTGTAGTTACATTCATAAAAATTTTTACACTATTTGCTCTTTTTTCTTTCAAAATATTTTTTATTTCACCAATATTATTGTTTTTGCTTCCTCCAAAATGAAATCCGTAGTTTACAATGGATTTTTCGGCTGCTTCTTTTTTCTTTAATAACAGATTTTTTAAAGTCGTAGTAGTCGGAACAGTATTCGGCATATCGTAGAATGTAGTAATCCCGCCTTTAGCACACGCTCTTGAACCTGTTTCAAAATCTTCTTTATGAGTTATTCCGGGATCTCTCATATGCGTATGAATATCTATTATTCCGGGCATCAGGAGTTTTTTTCCCAAATCCTTGATTTCGATATTTTTTCCTAAAATTTCAATTTCCTTTTCAGATATTTCTTCAGCAATTTTCTGAATTTTTTCTCCTGTAATCAATATTTCCATTTTCTGACCATATACATTTTTCCCGTTTTTTAAAAGTATTATTTTTTTCATATTTTTATTATTTTTCATTATTTCTCCAAATTATTTGACAAAATTTTTGATTATTCTCCATTTATGGCGTCCGTTATTTCCTGTAGTATAGACTTTGCAGCTTTTACAGGATTTTCAGATTTTGTTATCGGTCTACCGACTACAAGAAAATCAGCATTGTTTTTTACTGCATTATAAGGAGTCATTATCCTACTCTGGTCATCTTTTCCATTTATGGCAAATTGCGGTCTTATTCCCGGACAGACAGTAATAAAATCCGTTCCAAGCTTTTCTTTTATAAGCTGCGCTTCATTTGAGGAACATACAATTCCTCGCATTCCATTGTTTCTTGCCAATGTTGCCATATTCAGAACCATTTCTTCAAGATTTACAGTACTTTTAAACATTTCCTGTATATCTCTTTCCGAGAGATTAGTAAGCACAGTAACGCCTATCAAAAGTGAATTTGAATTATACTTTTTTAAAAGTTCCGAAACTTCTTTCATCGTTTTACTCCCATTGGAGCAATGTATATTAAACATAAATACATTTTTTTTAATAGCATATTCACAGGCAGATTTTACAGTATTTGTAATATCATGAAATTTCAAATCCAAAAATATTTTTTTGCCCTTCTTATGTAGATAGTCTATTATTTCCCCTTTTGTATTCAAAAATATCTCAAGTCCGACTTTATATATACTTACATAGTTTCCAAGCTCTTCAACTATTTTTTCAACATCTTTAAGATTGTTATAGTCCAATGCCACAATTAGCTTATTCTTCGCTTTTTCTTCTATATTCAATTTTATTTCCCCTTTCACTAAAAAGTTTTTAATTCTATTTCATTTTCTGAAATCACTCTTTCACAATAAAAGCATTTATATTTTATTTTATTATCATCAATTTTTTTTATAAATTTTGATACTATATCTTCATGATTTGATATGCATTTATTATTATTACATTTTATTAATCCCACTATTTCATTAGGTATTGCCAGTTTGATTTTCTTTACAACTTTGAAATTTTCGATAATATTGATTGTTACATCAGGAGCCAATAAGGCAATTTCTCCTAATTCTCTTTCTCCAAGATTTTTATCTTCTATTTTTATCAGTCCTTTTTTTCCTAATGAACTGCTTTTCAGATTACACGCTACCGTTATTACTTCGTTATATTCTCTTAAACCTAATATTTCCACAATAGGAAATGTTTTTTCAACAGGAATATGGTCTATGACTATTCCGTTTTTTAGAGCTGTTATCTGTAATTCTCTTACTTTATTTTCCATATTGATTACCTTCTTTCGATTTTTATTTTCTCCTGTTTTTCATTTTTATTGATTTTTATTTTTCTTGATTTTATTTTACAGTACATTGTTATATTATTACTAAAATACCAATAATCTTGCTGCTAATGACTATTTTATCGTAGTTTTACAGTTTTCCGATTGTCTTAAAAGATATTCTTTTCTTTTTTAGAAATACTCTTTTACCTTATCCAATACTGTCATTATCATAGCCTGTCTTACAGGTATTCCATTTTTAGCCTGTTTAAAATAAAGAGCATATTTTGTATCGTCCAGATCCGTCACTATTTCATCTACTCTTGGAAGAGGATGCAGTATAATCATATCTTCTTTACATTTTCCGACTATATTTTCTTTATTTATCACATAAACCCCTTTGACTTTTTCGTAATCTTCTATGTCCGGAAATCTTTCCCGCTGTATTCTCGTCATATAAAATACATCTATTTTATTTAAACAATCTCTAAAATCTTTCAAAATTTCATATTTAACATTATTTTTATCCAAATCGTCGAGTAAATATTGAGGCATTTGGAGTATTTCAGGAGATATAAAATATATTTTCGGATTAAAATGTGTTAACGCCTTTACCAACGAATGTACAGTTCTTCCATATTTCAAATCACCGACAAAAGCTATTGATATATTATTCAGAGTACCTTTTTCTTTAAGAATGGTATATAAATCCAGTAAAGTCTGACTTGGATGTTGATTTGAGCCGTCTCCCGCATTGAGTACAGGTTTTTTTGAAGTATTCGCCGCAAGTCTTGCCGCACCGTCATAAGGATGTCTTACTACTATAACATCGGAATAGGATTCTACCATTTTTATCATATCGGTAAACGATTCTCCCTTTTTTAAGGAAGTCAGTTCAAGAGGAGGAAAATGCAATATTTCAGCTCCCAATCTTAATGCAGCCGACTCAAATGACATTTTTGTCCTTGTGCTTGGCTCAAAAAATAATGTCGAAATTATTTTACCATGTAAAAATTTAAGTTTTTCTTCTTCCGAGATATCTTCTATTTTTTCCGCTATTTTCAAGATATTCAGGATTTCTTCCTTACTCATATCATTCATTGAAATAATATCCTTTATGTTCATTACTGCCTCCTATAAATTTTTTATTTATAAAAAAAGAGAATAATAATATTTAAATAAAATATTTTTATTCTCTCTAATATATAAAATAGTAATAATTCTTAAGAAATTTAAAAATTTAATTTGTGTCTTTTTAGATTTCTTTTTTGAAAATAGATCGTATAAATACAAATCAAAAATTCTTGTTTTGAAAATAAAATATAAAATCAAATAAGATAGAAAATTCAAGGCTGCCAATTTAAATTTATTAAATATTGTTTTATAATCATTTTTGATATAAAAAAATATGAACATTTGTATTTTCTCCTATCTGATACTATATTTAAAAATTTCCATTATATTCAAACTTTAATTATAATATCAGATTTTTTCCTATTTTTCAATAGTTTTAAGCCTTTATTTTTATAAATTTTTTTTATTTTAATAAATATAATTTACTGAAACAACTGCATTTAAAAGGATTTTATTATCTTATAATTTCATTATTTCATAATTTTGTTACTTCATAATAAGGAAGTAATAACTCAAATCCTTTTAATAATTCATTGTTTAAATCATCTGAATTTTTAAAATTTATTATATTATTCACGTTATATTTAACTAAAACTTTTCTGACTTTCTTATCAGCCACGTCTTTTATAAGTTTTTGACGATTTTCCTCATTCCCCTCTATCTGATAATCTTTCCCGTCAATCTGCACATAATAATAAAGCGGTTTTTTTATAGGTAATTCTAAAACTTTATTCTGATTTTCGATTGTATTTTTTCCTATTCCTCTTTCAAGAAAACTTACTTCCAAAGAAATTCCCGTATCATTCCCTTCACCAAAAAGCCTTAACGCAATCCCCGTTTCATCACGTTTTTCATTGTCTTTTTTTAAAAATACCCAGAAATAAGGACGGCATATCTGTGCCTGATTCATCCAGCCGCTGACTTTCTGCATTTTAAATTCTTCGAGTTTCTCTTCAAAACTTTTTGCAATTTCCGTAAATATTTTTCTTGCAGCCTGTCCTGATTTTTTTATAGTTTCCATTTTCTCTTTATCAGGACCTGCTTTGTCAGGATTTATATATTTCATATTACTATAGGAAATATAATCGATTAAGAGTTTATAATCAGAAATTTTCATATTTGCAATATCCTTTCATTACTATTTTCTTTTTTACTATTTTCTTTTATTGTTTTTATTATTATTCTTTACTCAATTTTATCAGAAAAACCTTAATTTTATTATTGTGTTTTTATTCTTCTTCTTTATGAATATATACCTCTAAATATCCAAGGCATTTATCTGTAGTATTTTCTAATTTCTTTTCTATCTCTGGACTTTTATTTTTCCATTTTTTATCATTTCTTTTATTTCTTCCAGTTTTTTCAGTTTTTCTTTTCCGATTATATCTTTCGTATATGTAAAATCAGTAGTTTTTATTGCATTTTCTGCAAGCCCGAAACGGTATTCCTTTCCTTGAAAATCACCGTTGACAGTATTTTTAATTATAGTATAGACAGGTACACTTAAATCTGTCATAACAGAAGTCAGAACTGTTCCGGGTGCGAGTTTATCTTCATTCTGTTCGGAAGATATGGCAAATATCTTGTTTTCCTGTGCTGCGTTTAATATTCCTATTCCGCTTCCGCTTGCATCATGGAATATTACTCCTGTTTTATATTTTTTTATCATTTCTTCAGCTTTCTTTTTTCCTGTTGGAATATCAAAAAATGGATTTTCTCCTTCAATGTAGGAACTCATTGTAGCCAATTTGCTGTTTACATATTTTGCTCCCTGCTTAAATCCTTTTTCGTATCTTTTTACGTTTTCAATTTGAGTAGAACCGATAAAACCTACAGAATATGTCTTTGTCATCATTGCTGCCAATGCCCCTGCAAGAAATCCTCCCTCTTCTTCTTTAAATAAAAGTGTTGCAACATTGGATAGCTGATTATCAGGACGTTCATATGTTACTACAAATTTTTGCTTTGGGTATTCCTTTGCCATACTTTCAATTCCGAGTTTTATTTCATAAGGAATTCCTATTATTAAATCATATTTTTCAGTTTTTGCAAGAAATTTTATCTGGTCTTCGACATCTAAGATCGATACTTTTTGTGTAAACTCTTTAAATTCAATTCCAAAATCTTTTTTTGCTCTCATTAATCCTTCGTATGCAGAATCATTTCTGGATTTATCTCCTTTTCCTCTGACTGAATAAATCACCGCAACATTGATTTTTTTTGTGTTATTTTCTCCAAACAACATTATAGAACAAAACAACAGAACTGCCAAAAATACTTTATTTTTCATTGTAATATCTCCTTTTTAAATATAAATTTATTTTTTCCTCTGAAAGCTCTTCTCCATTACAAATTACTTTAAAACCTAA
>CALIJH010000041.1 GCA_938017765.1 uncultured Leptotrichia sp. | reverse complement strand
AATACATTTGAATTATGGGCTGATAGATTCCTGATTAAATTAATATTTTCCAACCAAGATATAAAAATTGAAACTGTTATATTATGATTATCTGCGATTTCTTTTTGATATTCTTTTTTCATTAATTTATATAAATCCAATATTTCTCCAAAAGTTAAAACATCTACTATTAACCATACAGGAATTTCGCTTTGATTCTTATATTCTTGTATTAATTTATTTCTTGATTGACTTATGTTTATATTCCTTCTTTTTAAAAATTCTTTTTCCTTGTATTTAATAAAATGCTTACAATATTCGTTGCTATCAGTCCACTTTTTAAAATCCAGATAACCTAATTCCTGAAACTCTCTACCGAGTATTCTTGAAAAATTTGTTTTTAAAGATATTTCTATTTTTTCTATAATTCTCATAAAATATAATCTTAAATTTCTATCTTCATAAAATCTAAAAACAATATCTTCAAATCTTGTATTTTCTATGTATTTATTTTCAAAAAAGAAAGGGAGCGAGGCTTCTTTCAACTTGTAATAATTTATAAAAACCAATTTCTCTAATGCTTTTTTTCATTTTTGACAATCATTCCACGCTTTTTAAAAAGTTCTAACTGCTCCGTAATTTCTAAATACTCCTTACTCATAGCTGCTCCTATAATAAATAAAAGCCCTACACCAACTATAAAAAGTTTGTAGGGGGTTTGATATGTTTAATTCTATCCTATTTTTATATAATTGTCAATAAAATATTAAAAAAATCGAAATCATATTACAAATTTTATTATCAAAAAAATAAAATAAACGACAAAATGTATTTACTGTTTTCACTCGTATTCCTTACAATATAATTTTATCTCTTTGAAAAAAAGTAAAAACTCTCATTTTATTTTAATCTATATTACATATCATAAAATTGAAAAATGACTAATTAATTAGTGTTTGAATAAGGAGGAAAAATGAAAAAAATATTTTTTGGAAGCCTGTATTTTATTCATCTGCTCTGTTTTAATATTCTAGTACTATTTTTTCTGGCTGTATTAGAAGTATCAGTTTTAAGTAATTTGAAAATGATTGGAGGTATATACTCGGAAAATCTTATATTAATTTTGCTTAATATATTTTTATCATATTTTTATGCAAAAGCAGGAATAGGAAAAAAGGCTTTGATAATTTTAACAATAATTGGTGTAATATTAAAAATACTAATATTTTTAATATCGTATAAATATTTAGTTTCATCAGCAGGAGATGAAGAATTTTTACCAACTTATTATGCTTATTTTTCCATAGGTTTATTGGATGTAATATTTCTTGTGGGCCTTGGTGTAAATTTATTGATAGGAAGGAGAAAACTATTTGATAAAAATTCAAAAAATAAAAAACTCTAATGTTCCTTTAATCTAATTAGTGTACTATTAAATTGTAAAGTAAAAATAACCTGTCTAATAATATTTATTTTTATCGGTAAAGGTTCGTTCTAAAAGCCCTTCTGTCAGAAATAAATATACAGTTTTTAAACAGGTTTAATAAAAAATTTTAGAAAAATTTTTAGGAGGAAAAATTATGAAAATAAATTTGAAAAAACTATTTGTTACAGCAATTATCGGGGGAGGGTTATTTGTAGCACAGCCTGCACAGGCATTTTATTATGATACGTCAGACATTTTTAACTATACAAACAATGTGATAAATACTACAAGACATTATTTACTTAGTAGACAAACAATAAAGCATATTGGAAAAGGAGATTATTCTTCAAAGAAAAAATCAAATTCTAAAAAAACAACTACAAAAACAACGGGAAGTTCAGCAACTTCAACTACAGCCCCAAAAACAACAAAAGCAAATATTACTTTTAAATCGGACGGAAATACAAGAGGACTTGATTATTTTGTTAATAACTATCCGTCAACACAGAGAGGGGAAGCAAGAACATATCTGAAAAAAATTCAGGATTCTTTCCCGCAGGTAGCACGTTCAGTAGGAATACCTACAAATGACCTGTCTTCAGGACTGGCAGCTGCAATAGCAGGAGCATATATGGCATATAACAATGTAAGTCTGAATGATGATTATATGAAACCTATGCAAAATCAGTTAAAAACAGTGCTTCAAGGTGTAGATGACTTTGATAAAATGAGTGACAGTGATAAAAAATATATATATGACCAAATGGTAATAATAGGAATGACTTTAACCATAAATCAGTACCAAAATCAGCAAAATCCAAATGCAAAAGTTACCGCTCAGTTAAGAAATGCAGGTAAACAGGTGCTTGAGGGACTTCTTGGAGTAAGTGCAAGTAAAGTAAGAATAACGGCATCAGGACTTTCTTTTTAAAATAAATAATTATAAAAATAAGAAATTTTATAACAGTATGTAGTGATAATGAAAAAAATAAAAAATATGAAAATATATAATTCAAGAGGAGAAATTATGAAAATAAATTTGAAAAAACTATTTGTTACAGCAGTTATTGGAGTGGGAGTATTTGTATCGCAGCCTGCACACGCATTTGCAGGATATGATTTTGATTATATTGGATTTCAAATAGAACAAGATACCCTAAAAAGAACATTTGATTATTACAATCAAGTTACCGGTATCAATGATATTCTTGAAGAAAGTTCAAGCTCTAAAAGTACAGGAAGCAGTAAAAGTAAATCATCATCATCATCGCAAACATCGTCTAAACCAAAACCGGCAAAAAAAGCCAAAATAACTTTTAAATCGGACGGAAGCACAAGAGGACTTGATTATCTTGTCAATAACTACCCGTCAAAACAGAGAGCGGAAGCAAAAATTTATCTGAAAAAGATGTATGATTCATTCCCATAAGTAGCAAAGTCTGTAGGAATACCTACAAATGATTTGTCTTCAGGAATGGTTGCTATATTAGCTGGAGCATATATGGCTTATAATAATGTTAGCTTAAATGACAGTTATATGAAACCTATGGCAAAACAGTTTAAGGAAGCATTGGAAAGTGTATCGGAATTTGATAAAATGAGTAACAGTGATAAAAAGTATATTTATGACCAAATGGTAATAATAGGAATGACTTTAGCTGTAAATCAGTCCCAAAATCAGCAAAGTCCAAATGCAAAAGTTACCGCTCAATTAAGAAGAGCAGGAAAAGAGGTACTTGAAAGCTTGCTTGGAGTAAGTGCAAGTAAAGTAAAAATAACATCATCAGGGCTTGTTTATTAAAATAAATAATTACAAAAATAAGAAGTTTTATCATAGTATATAGTGGTAATGTAAAAAAATAGAAAACAAAAAATATGAAAATACAGTGAAACCGCTTTAAAGCAAAATTGAGAAATTTCAGTTAATTCGTTTCTGTATGGAATCATCAGTTCGATATTAAAGGGATTTCACTATATATAAGTTAATTTAGGAGGAGAAATTATGAAAGTTAAGCAAATAAAAAAAATATTTTTAACAATAATAGTAGCATTAAGTTTTGGAATTTCAAATCAGGCTTACGGTTTTTTTATTGATTATAATGCACAATGGATGGCTAATCAAGGGCTCAAAAATGCAAGAGAACAGGAAAAAAGAAATAGAGAAAGATATGAGGAAATGTATGGAGAAGACGAATATAATAATTTAATGTCAAAAAAAACATCGTCGAATAAAAAAAATACATCTTCATCGACAAGTGCTAAGACAGCTACTTCTACAAAAAAAGCTAAAATAACATTTAAACCTGATGGAAATACAAAAGGATTAGATGATTTAGTTCTTCAATATCCTTCAAATAAAAGAGCCCAAGTGAAACCTATATTGAAAAAATTACAGGATTCATTCCCGCAAGTAGCACGTTCTGTAGGAATACCTACAAATGATTTATCAACAGGAATGGCAGCTGTTGTAGCAGGGGCATATATGGCTTATAACAATGTCAGTTTGAATGACAGTTATATGAAACCTATTGCAAATCAGTTTAAAGAAGCCATGCAAAGTGTTTCTGAATTTGATAAAATGAGTGACAGCCAAAAAAAATATATTTATGACCAAATGGTAATAATAGGGATGATTTTGGCTGTAAGTCAGTCCGAAAATCAGCAAAGTCCAAATGCAAAGACTACAGCACAATTAAGACAGGCAGGGAAAAAGGTGCTTGAGGGACTTCTTGGAGTAAGTGCAAGCAAAGTGAGAATAACGGCATCAGGGCTTTCTTATTAAAATAATAGAATAGGAGTGAAAATGGATAAAAAAGTTATATTTTCTAAAGGGATAAATTCTTTTACACTGCATATTCTGGCAATGACATTTATGGTGGCAGATCATCTGTGGAATATATTTTTTCCTAATCAGATATGGTTAAATATGCTTGGAAGACTTGCATTTCCGATTTTTGCCTTTATGCTTACGGAAGGATTTTACAGGACTAAAAACAGAAAAAAATATTTAATACGTATCTTTATTTTTGCAGCTATTTCGGAAATTCCGTTCAATCTTTTTGCAAGTCTGGCATTAAGAGGAGAAATAATGGTATTTTATCCATATAACAATGTATTATGGACTTTTGGAATTGCCTTATGTGGAATGAATTTACTGGAAAAGACGGAAAAATCAGAAAATCTGAA
>CALIJH010000040.1 GCA_938017765.1 uncultured Leptotrichia sp. | reverse complement strand
TTACAAAAAAGAACTGTTTCAAAAGAAAAACAGTTCTAATTTTTGTATAATATTTTTATAAATTAGAAATACATTGTATTTTATATCTAAAATTAGAGTCCTAATTCTTATATAATGATTTTATAGCTAATAAAATTATTTATTTGTCATAATATATTTTATTATTATTTTCTTTATTATTACCTGCCTTATTGTTATCTAATAATTTTCAGGGAACAAAATTCTTTCCACTCCCTCAATAATTATATGTAAAATCATCATATGTACTTCCTGTATTCTGTCAGATGTTTCTCCCGGAATGATAAATTCATAGTCGCACATACCTTTCATTTTTCCGCCGTCTTTTCCTAACAGACCTACGGTTTTAAGTCCTCTTTCCTTAGCTGATTTGACTGCTTCTATAATATTTCTTGAGTTTCCCGAAGTGGATATTCCGAAGAAAAAATCTCCTTTCTGCCCGAAAGCTTCCACTCCTTTGGCAAATATAAAGTCAAATCCGAAATCATTCCCCACACAGGTAATGTGCGAAGAATCGCTTATACTTAAAGAAGGCAGTGCCTTTCTGTCTTTTCTGAAACGCCCTGTAAACTCTTCAGCAAAATGCATTGCATCACAGTTACTTCCTCCATTACCTGCTATCAGTGATTTATTCCCATTTCTGTAAGCTTCTGCCAGTTCTTCCGAAATCTTTACAGTTTTTTCAATATTTTCATCATTTTCAACAAAATTTTTTACTGTTTCATATGCGGTAAAATATGAATTTTTAATATGATTTTTCAACAAGACTATCACCTCACTATTTTTTTTCTGTGAACATTTCTCTGTTTATTTTATAATTTTCTAAAAATTCCACAAACTTCGTAATTCCCTCTTTGTCTTCATTTTCCCTTATAAATACTATCTGAAACTTATCTTCGGATTTATCAAAGCTGTGAATTACTTTGAGAGTTCCTTTTCTTATTTCCTCATATACACTGTAATAAGGGAGTATTGCAAATCCCAAACCATTTTTTATAAGATTTTTCATTGTTTCAATACTTCCATTTATGGATATTCTCTTATCCAGATTAAACCCTATTATCTTTTCAAATAAATCCAAGTATTTATTTGTAAGCATTGTATCCCTTTTCAATAAAGGAATATCCATTAATTCTTCATAATTCCTGATTTCATTCCCTGCCACTACTACAAAAGGATACTCTTCAGTTTCTATTACTTTTATTTCCTTATCTTCTATAAAATATTCCTCCATTAATGCCACATCTACAGTTCCCTCTTTCAGATGTTTCACAAGGGATTCCTTGTTTTTTATGTAAAGGTCAAATTCTATTTCGGGATTATTTTTTGAAAATTCTATCATTATCCCCGGCAAGACAGGTTCTCCTATATTATGAGTGGCTCCTATAGAAATTTTCCCTTTTTTATATTGCAGGATTTTCTTCATTTCATTTTCCATTCTTGAAATTTTTTCAAAAACATCCCGAGACATTTTGAAAAGCTCTTTCCCTGCAAAGGTCAATTTAAAGTTTTTTGAATTTCTTTCAATCAGCTGTAGTCCCAAAGTGTATTCGAGCTTCTTTATCTGTATGGATACTGCCGACTGGCTTATATACAATTTTTTTGCAGCTTTTGTAAAACTCTTTTCATTACATGCCTCAAAAAATATTTTTAAATGATGTATATCCATTTACTTCTCCAATCATATATTATATTTATAGTATTATATAACATTCATAATCATTTGTCCAGTATATTTTAAAAAGAAGTTTTGTTTATCCTTGATATAATTGTTCCGATTTATAAGTGCAATCTTTTTTTAAATTCATGCTTGTATGCCTTATATGTATATCTGAGCATCACATTCAGAACAAATAAAGGCACCGAAGCCCAAATCGACCATGATAGCCTGCGACTTATTATAAATTCAAGTATAAGTAAAAATACTCCTACAAAGAATAAGAAAAAATTCATAATTTTTATTCTGTCTTTTTTATGTTTATCCCAAACAAATGAAAAAACAAAGGCTACAAAATAATATGCTCCTACAATGGGGATACCTGTTCTCAAGCTCCATGTAAGTTCCTTATTTCCATAGTCCAATATAAGGAAATAAACTGTCAATCCTATAAATATAAGAAAAAGGTTCTGTCTCATTGTATGAAAATTAAGCAATACGAATAACATCAGGTCAAAAATCAAAATAGAGGGAATAGCATAATATCCCCACTTCATATGTCCGTATATAATCATATTTTGAAAAAACACTTCAAGTATTGATATTATTGATATTGTAAAAAAAGATAGAAATACTGCTTTTTTCACTTTCTTTATTTTCAATTCATATAAATTTATATTAATTATGGGATATTCAGGGTCATAGACTATATTTTCATTTTCGTTATTTTCTATTTTTATGACGGGAGTTTCACAAAGCGGACATTTTTCATGATAATCGTCCAGCTCGGCTCCGCATTTTATGCAATACATAGTGTCGCTCCTTTTTAGATTTTATATATATCTTTATTTATTATTGTATTTTATTTTACATCTATTTTTAGTTAATTAGTTTATTATTCTGTTTTTTTTATTCTATTTTTCTAATTATTATCGTATCTTAACTTATATCTATTTTTAATTAATTAATTTATTATTCTGTTTT
>CALIJH010000039.1 GCA_938017765.1 uncultured Leptotrichia sp. | reverse complement strand
GCTATGTATCAAATATAGCAGGAGATAAAATGGATGTCATTCCCGTAATAAGGGGAGATATTTATGATTCTCACAGTTACAGACCGAGACCTGAAGATATAAAAAAAATGTCGACTTTAAATATACTCGTTGTAAACGGCATAGGGCATGATGAGTTTGTATTTGACATAGTAAAAGCTGCCAAAATGAATGGGAAAATAAAAATAATTAATGCAAATAAAGGGGTTTCACTAATGCCTGTTTCAGGAATGAGAGGAAAAACAAAGATACTCAACCCTCATTCATTTATATCAATAACTACTTCCATACAACAGATCTATACGATAGCAAGAGAACTGGGACAAATAGACCCCGCCAATAAAGATTATTATAACAAAAATGCTCAAGCCTATGCCCAAAGACTTAGAAATATGAAAGCAGAAGCGATAAAAAAAGTGAGTCATCTAAAAAATCTGGATATGAGAATAGCAACTTCCCATGCAGGGTATGATTATCTGCTATCAGAATTCGGACTGAAAGTAAGAGCAGTTATAGAACCCGCTCATGGAGTTGAGCCAAGTGCATCAGATATAAAAGCTATGATAGATATAATGAAAAGGGACAAAATAGATGTACTTTTTGTAGATGCACAGGTACAGAATAAATATTCCACAACAATACAGAAAGCTACCGGAGTAAAGATAAAAAGTCTATCCCATATGAGTAGCGGACCTTATACAAAAGACAGTTTTGAAAAGTTTATGAAATATAATCTGGATTCTTTGACTTCTGCAATGCTCGAAGTCGGAAAATCGAAAGGAAAATAATATGTCAGGCATATTAATTGAAATTAAAAATTTGACATTGACATTATCAAATACAAAAATACTGAAAAATATAAATCTGACTGTAGAGCCGGGGAAAATTCACTGTCTTGTAGGGCCTAACGGAGGAGGAAAAACATCGTTACTAAGGAGTATACTCGGACAGGTTCCTTATGAGGGAGAAATATATATTTCCTACGATAAGACAAAAATAATAGGTTATGTTCCTCAATATTTGGATTTTGAAAAATCACTGCCTATAACAGTGGAAAATTTTTTATCGATAGTTTATCAGCAAAAACCTTGTTTTTTAGGTGTTTCAGGAAAATATAGAAAAACTATAGATGATTTACTGAAAAGAATAGGAATGTATGAAAAAAAGAAAAGGCTTGTAGGAAATTTGTCAGGAGGCGAAAAACAGAGACTACTTCTGGCACAGGCCATTTATCCTGAACCTGATTTGTTAATACTTGATGAGCCTTTTACAGGGATTGATAAATTAGGAGAAGATTATTTTAAAAGTGTAATAAAGGACTTGAAAAACAAGGGTGTAACTATTTTATGGATACACCATAATCTAAAACAGGTAATAGAAATGGCTGATACCGTAACGTGTATAAAAAAAGAAATACAGTTTTCAGGAGAGCCGAAAAAAGTTCTTGATGAAGAAAAAATTTTAACTGTATTTTCCTGATTTTTACATAGTTTTTAAATTATATGAATTATTGCTATATTGTAAATCAGGCACAATATATGTCAGAAGTAATTTATAATTAACAGTCTATAATCATACATCAATAAAACGGAGGAAATTGTAAAAATGCTTGAAATAATCAGAAACTTTTTTACAGATATGGTAAACAGGCAGATATTGCCCGAATATTTTAAATATGCTTTTGTTATAAACTCACTGATATGTACATTGTTTATAGGTACAATTTTAGGTGGAATCGGGACAATGGTTGTTACAAAAAAAATGGCGTTTTTTTCCGAAGCAATAGGACATGCTGCTCTTACAGGGATTGCACTCGGAATATTGGCAGGAGAACCTTATAATGCTCCTTATGTAATGCTGTTCACTTACTGCATATTATTCGGATTGCTTATAAATTATACAAAAAACAGAACAAAAATGTCTACAGATACTCTTATAGGTATATTTCTATCGATATCTATCGCATTGGGAGGATCGCTACTTATTTTTGTTTCATCAAAAGCTAACTCTCATATGCTTGAAAATGTTATGTTTGGTTCAATACTTACTGTGAGTGATTTTGATATATTTGTTTTGATAATTACAATTATAGTTTTAGGAATAGTTCTTATACCTTTGTTCAATAAAATGCTGCTTTCCAGTTTTAATGTAAATATTGCAACCGTAAAAGGTGTAAATGTAAAATTGACTGAATATATATTTATAATAATAGTAACAGTAGTAACAATAGTATCCGTAAAAATAATAGGAGCAGCTTTGGTAGAGGCATTGCTTCTCATTCCTGCGGCATCGGCTAAAAATTTATCCAAATCAATGAAAAGTTTTTTCTTTTACAGTATATTTTTTTCCCTCATAAGCTGCATTTTGGGAGTGCTTGTACCTCTTCATTACAATATATCCATACCTTCAGGAGGAGCGATAATACTTACAGCTTCCCTTATATTCTTTATAACAATGATAATAAAAAATATAAGCAAGAAATTTAGTGAGGGAGAATAAATATAAAAGAATGAAAGGAGAAAAAATTGAAAAAGACAATAATTTTATTAATCTTTCTGATAGTAAATGCGATATTTGGAAAGAATAAAATACCTGCTAATCAAAATATAAGCGGTAATAAGGTTTTGACATCTATCCAGTCGGTTTATTCGATAGCAAGTTATATATCCCGAAATACTGATATAGAGATTTATTCAATATTCGGTTCCGATGTTTCTATGGATTATGGAAAGTCGGCTTTTGATAATAAGGAACTGGATATGTCTGTGGCTAAAAAAGCTCTAGCTGTTATAGATGTAGCAAAAGTCTGGGAAAATGACTATCTCTATGAATATGCAAGGAGACAGAATATCAGAATAATTGAGATCGATGCAAGTTATTCTTTTTCAGGAGATGACTATTCGGCATTATCTCTTTTAACCTATAAAAATGGTGAGAGAAATCCGTATGTATGGATGAGTCCTCAAAATGCCGTGAAAATGGCACAGATAATTGCTGACGATTTGTCAAGACTTTTCCCAAAAAATAAAGAAACTATAAATAATAATCTGAAGAAATTTACTCAGGAAATAAAAGAGATAGAAAATAAATATTTAAAAGAAACATTGAATGTAAATTCTCTGGCAGTAATTACTCTTACTGAAAATTTGGATTATCTTTTCAATGAACTGAATATATTTACAAATTATATTATAAATGATGAAGTTACAGCAAAAAATATTCCTGAAATTATGAAAAAAAATAATTCAAGAGTTTTTGTATCGGATAAATGGCTAAAAAAGGAAATAATTTCCGAAATAGAAAAAAATGGCGGTAAATTTATAGTTCTTGATACTTTCAATATACCGGGAGAAGTAGATGAGAAAATGGATTCTGATGCGTATTTGAAAGGGATGAAAAAAAATCTGGAAAAATTAGCAGAGACTTTAAAGTCTGTATCTAAAAACAAACAATAAAAATAAATGAAAATGTAGGAATTAGGAAAGATTAAAAATATTCTAAATGCTGAAATCCGAGAATAATAAATTTTTTACAAATAATTTTATAAAGAAAGGAAAAATAGAAGTATGAAAAAAATAATATTAGTATGTTTATTTATGATTTCAAGTATGGTTTTTGCCCATGCACCTCTTTTGTCCGTAGATGACAATAAAGACGGGACAATATATATTGAAGCAGGATTTTCCAACGGAGAGAAAGCTGACGGGCTTGAGCTTATAATAGTAAAGGACAAACCGTATAATGGACCTGAAGATACTTATGAAGGAAAACTCATAATATTTAAAGGAAAATTTGGAGAAAAAAGCTCCTTAACAATAATTAAACCTTTGACTGCAAAATATGAAGTAATATTTAACGGAGGACCTGGACATATTATTTCCAAAAAAGGACCTAAACTCGAAGAAAGTGAAATGTCTAAATGGAAAGAAAATGTCGGGAAAGCCGATTATTTAGGAGAATGGAAAGAAAAAATGATACAGAAATAATGGGGAAGAAAGTAATATTAATTTAATTAATATATAAATCTGAATTATTTATGAAATAATAAATTTTCTTGAATAGTTCAATATAAAACAAAAACAGGAGGTAATTTCAATGAAGAAATTTTTAGGAGTTCTGGCTGTATTAACTGCCGTAAATCTGTATGCACACAATCAGTTTATTTACACTGATACTTTAGATGTAACAGGAAAGACATCAGTACCGTTTAAAGTAATTTTCGGACATCCTTATCACGGAGGAGAAGATAAACCTATACCTGTAGGAAAAGTAAAAGATAAAACTCATTTGGCTGAAAAAGTATTTGCCATACACAACGGAGAAAAAATTGATTTGACAAAAAAAGTGAAAGAAGGTCAGTTAAAAACTGAAAAAGCTTCCGGAAGAACGTTGGATTTTGTTGTTGACAGTGAATTGAAAGGTGCAGGAGATTGGGTTATAATTGCTGTTCCCGGACAAACTTTTGATGACAGTATCTCATACACTTTTAATGGAATTGTAAAAACAGTTATAACAAAAGACGGAAGTAAAGGTGATGATTGGAAAAAAAGAGTTGCTGACGGATATTATGAGATAATACCGTTTACAAATCCGTCAATGGTAAATGTAAATTCCGTATTTAAAGGACGCCTTGTGGATAAAAAAGGTAATCCGATGAAAAATGTAGATATATCCGTAAATTATGTAAACGGAAAACTTGATACGGCAAAAGGGACATTTACAGGAAAATATCAGAAAGAAAAAGTAAGTATGTCAACTTATACTGATGATAATGGATATTTTGTTCTGTCTTTCCCGCATAAAGGGCTTTGGTCAATAAGAGGTAAAGCTTTTGTTGACAGAGATAAAAAATATGTAGAAGATACAACTCTATTGATTGAAGTAAAATAATATAAAAATAATGAAAAAATAAAAGCAATGCCGATAAAAGACACTGCTTTTATTTTTTTAGATATTTTTTGAGGCATTTTTATTTAACTCTGAACTGTATAAATATCGGGTCATGATCACTAAATGAGCCCTGTTCAATAGTAAATTCAGAGTTTATTCTTATCACGTCTATATTTACATTACCTTTATATTTCTTGTTTATCATTATATTATCAAGAGTTTGCGAAGCTCCTTGGTAAATATAAGTATATCTTTCATTTTCAGGTAATTCGGATATAGTGTCTATGAGCTCATCTCCGTTAATATTTTTTATAGTTTGAGAAAATTCAAAATCATTCATATCTCCCAATACAATTACCGTAGATTTCGGGTCATTTTTCAAAATGCTTTTTACGAAGTTGTTTATCTGTTTTCCTTCAGGATTTCTAACTTCTTCCGACTTTCTTACTACAGGGTGGGAAGTTCCGTAGACTTTATCATCAGACCTTTTTGATTTCAAATGATTTGCCAGCACAAATATATTTTTTCCTTTAAATTCAAATTGGGCTATTACGGGTTTTCTGACGTCTACCCATATTTCATCATTATTTCCTATTCTTCCCGGATTGTATGTAAGTTGGACTTTATTTCCTTTTTTTACAATTTTTGTATCTTCATGAGCATTCCCCTGATTAAATCTTATCGGCTTTATTCTATCCTTTCTATATAGAATTACATTACGAATATGCATTTCAGGCCAACCTCCGTCTTTTCCGTCGACAGGGTCAACGGTCATGTATCCATATTCTATTCCTGTTTTTTCTTTTATTTGGTTAATAACAGCTTTTATATTTTCTTTTGCAGATACTATTTCGCTTTTTTTCTGACCGTCATCGTCTCCCACTTCTATTAATCCTAAAATATCGGGAGTTTGAAGAATAGTGGCAACTTGATTTGCAAGGATTTTTACTCTTTCAGGAGAATCAGTATGGGAGAAATTTTCTATGTTATAAGAAACAACATTCAGCATATCTTTATTGTATCTGTATTTATTTTTTTCAGGTGTCGTTTTATTATCAGTTATTCCGGGAAAAACTGATGTGGGGTATAATCTGTACTCTCCGTTTTCATAATAAATGACCCCTTCGATGTCTCCGTTAAATTTATCTCCGGGATTAGGTGTAAGATTATTTTTAAATTTACCGTTTTCAGTCAAATTCCAAGGAAGTGTATTTATTGTTATTCTTTGTGTCTGTTCCGTTTCATAGTTATTATAGACTACTCCTCCGTTTATACTTTTAGTTCCCGTATACATTCCGTTACTCGGAACAACTGTTATATCGCCATATTTCTCGTTAAACCCTGTTATCAGAGGATCTTTGATTTTAATTAAAACTCCTTCAAGAGCTTCATAATAATCCATTGCGTTGTTATTTATATCAAGAGTTTCCATATTTCCGTTATGAACTTTTTTCGGGATTTGCTTTCCTGTATGTATAATGGGTTCAATTTTTTCATTTTCTTTTAAAATTTTTATTTTTGTGGCTTCTATGGAAGTAACAGGAGGCTGTGATTTGTCAGGTTTGGAAAGATAAGCTTCTTTTACTGTTCCGTCCACTCTTATAAAATCTCCGACTTTGACTTCGATACCTGATTTATTTTCCACATAAATACCTTCGGAAGTTCTGAAATCATTATCCGCTTTTTTTGATTGCATAAAAAATCCATTATTATTTTTGTTTTTTTTCACGGCTGTTACTACTCCTTCGACTTTTTTTACTACTTTGTTTTCAAAATTCGAGTACATTTTTGTTCCTTGTATTTCTGAAATGGTTTCCGAAAAGGAAATTCCGGCTAAAACAGTAAATAAAGCTAAGAATACAGTTTTTGTTTTCATTTTAAAGTCATCTCCTTACTTTTTCATTCAATATATTATAACCTGAAAATCTGATTTGACAACAAATAAAAATTTATAATAAAAAATGAAGTCATTTGAAATTATCTGCTTTCAAAGAACTCCAATTTTTTATTGTTTTTCCATTACAAACTGTTAATAGCTTTCATCCTATAATTTATAATGCTATCATCGGCTAACTGAATAACAACATAAGTATGATTATTTTCATAATATACTGAAAGAAGCATTCCTTTATTATAATATAAAATTGCATTCGCCTTTTTATTTTCAACCTTTGTCAGAACATTTTTCGGTGTTTTATTAAAGAATTTTATGTAGGAATCCAAGATTTTTTTATGTTCTGCCATAGTTGTCGGTGTCATAAAGACAGAGGACATCAGCTGATCTTCAAAAAATAGAAAACTTGCCTCTTTATGAACATAATTTACCAAATCGGGTACATTTGTATAGAGAGTATAACGCATACCGTCAGGATTGTCAGTTTCCATTATTACCTTTCTTTGAATTGAATTCTCAAGTTGTTTCTGAGACATAAAAAAATTTATTTTTGGTGCGATTTCAAGATTAAGGCCTTCCTTTTCATTTGCTCCAAATATGGCAAAACATAAAGTAAATAGCAGTAAACTTACGTATTTTCTCATAAATACCTCCTAAAATTTTGTGTTGTCTATATTATACACGCAGTAGCTGAAAATAAGATGAAAAAAATATAATTTTTGAAAATAAAGTAGAAAAAAAATAACAAATAGATTATAATAAATATAAAAAAAAGAAAAATAATGAAAAATGAAAGGAGAAGAGAGCTGTCAAGTAAATAAAGGAACATGCAATATATATTTATATTTAGAAAATTATATTCAGTTTACAGGACATCTCGTAAAAAATATGGAAAAAATCATAGGAATAAATCCTGTTATTGAAGTGCTAAAATCAGATAAAAATATAGAAAAAATAGAAATTTATAAAGGGATAAAAAAAGATACGGTAAAAGAAATATTGAATTTAGCAAGTAGAAGAAATATAAAAATATTTTATACAGACAGAAGAACTGAAAATTCTCAGGGAGTTGTCGCATTGGTTTCTGAATTTGACTATTACCTTGAATTATCCGAATTTCTCGAAAAAATTTTAGTAAAAGATAAGTCATTGATAGTCATTTTAGACCAAATACAGGACCCGAGAAATTTTGGAGCGATAATAAGAAGTGCCGAATGTTTCGGAGCGGACGGAATTATAATTCAGGACAGAAACAATGTCAAAGTAACTGAAACAGTTGTAAAATCTTCTGCCGGAGCAATAGAACATATAGATGTTGTGAAAGTTACAAATATTTCGGATACTATCGATAAATTTAAAAAATACGGCTATAAAGTCTATGGTGCCGAAGCTGACGGAGAAAGTTACTATTATGAGGAAGACTATCCTGAAAAAGCTTGTCTTGTATTAGGCAGTGAGGGAAACGGAATGAGAAAAAAAGTAAGGGAACATTGCGACAAAATAGTAAAAATACATCTGAAAGGTCATATAAACTCTCTGAATGTATCCGTTGCAGGAGGAATAATACTGGCAGAAATGGCGAAGTAAAAAATGGAAAATTACTTTAAATAGAGGAAAGAGAAGATATAAAATAAAAAATATTTTTCTTCAAGTTTTTCATACTTTAAAATAAGTGAAAAAAAGAATAATACAATTAAAGAAAGAGAAGATTTTAAAAATTCTAAAAAGGATTATAATCATTGAAAAATTAAACCTGAAATGTTATACTGTATAACAAATATAGAGTTATCAAGATGTGTCAAAAGAAAAACTGTAAGTATATATAAAGTGAAAGGAGATAAGACTTTTATAGTCGTGAATACAAATGATAAAAGAATACAAACCCGAACAGATTGAAAAAAAATGGCAGGAAAAATGGCAGGAAAAAAACGTATTTAAAAGTGAAAATAAAGTTGAAGGAAAAGAAAACTATTACACTCTGGAAATGTTTGCATATCCTTCAGGAAAACTGCATGTCGGACATTTAAGAAACTATGCCATAGGAGATGCTATTGCGAGATATAAGAAAATGAAAGGCTTTAACGTGTTGCACCCTTTCGGCTGGGACAGTTTCGGGCTTCCTGCTGAAAATGCTGCTATTGATAATGGAGCTCATCCCGGGCAATGGACAAAGGCCAATATTGACAATATGAGAAGACAGTTGAAGCTAATGGGGCTTTCTTATGACTGGGACAGGGAAATAGGTACATACACTCCTGAATATTATAAATGGAATCAGCTGTTTTTTATAGAAATGTATAAAAAAGGTCTTGTTTATAAAAAAAGATCTTATGTAAACTGGTGTCCTGAATGTAATACCGTCTTGGCAAATGAGCAGGTTGAAAATGGAAAATGCTGGAGACACAGTAAAACGGATGTAATTCAGAAAGAGCTGTCCCAATGGTATTTAAAAATTACCGATTATGCAGAAGAGCTGCTACAGGGACATGAAGAATTGAGAGGGCACTGGCCTGAACAGGTGCTGGCTATGCAAAAAAACTGGATAGGCAAGTCTACAGGAAGCGAGATAGATTTTATACTTGATTATAAATTTGACAATAACAGTAAAGATAAGGAAAGTAATCTAAATATAGGAAATAATGGGAAAGTATTAATCCCTGTATTTACAACGAGGGCGGATACACTGTTTGGAGTAACTTATGCTGTAATAGCACCTGAACATCCTATTGTTGAAGAGATTGTACTGAAAGAAAATCCTTCATTAAAGGAGCAGGTTGACAAGATGATTAATGAAGATAAAATAAATCGTACTGCCGAAGATAAAGAGAAAGAGGGGATATTCACAGGGCTTTATGTAATAAATCCTGTAAACAGTGAAAAAGTACCTTTATGGATAGGAAATTACGTATTAATGGACTATGGGACAGGGGCAGTTATGGCGGTTCCTGCACATGACGAAAGAGATTTCTTTTTTGCCAAAAAATACAGTCTTCCTATGAGAATAGTCATAAATCCTGTCGATAAGGACGGAAATCCTGAAAAAATAAATCTTGATGAAATGGAAACAGCGTATACATCCGGAGGAGTACTTGTTAATTCGGCAGAATTTAACGGAACAAAGAACACGGAAGCTAAAATAAAAATAACTGAAAAACTTGAAAGTGAAGGAAAAGGAAAGAAAACGGTAAATTACAGACTGCACGACTGGCTAATAAGCAGACAGAGATATTGGGGAACACCAATCCCTGTAATTTATGACGAAGAGGGAAATATTCATATGGAAGAAATAGAAAATCTTCCTGTAAAATTACCTACTGACATTGAGTTTAGCGGAAAGGGGAATCCCCTTGAAACTTCCGAAGAATTTAAAAGTATAACGCTGCCTAACGGAAAAAAAGGTAGAAGAGAAACTGACACTATGGATACTTTTGTGGATTCATCGTGGTATTATTTAAGATATTTAGATCCACATAACAGTGAAAAGCCTTTTGAAAAAGAATATGCGGACAGCTGGACTCCTGTAAATCAATATATCGGCGGGATAGAACATGCAGTAATGCACCTGCTTTATGCGAGATTTTTTCACAAAGTACTGAGAGATATGGGACTTGTGAAAACAGACGAACCGTTTAAAAGATTGCTGACCCAAGGAATGGTATTAGGGCCTTCTTACTATTCTCAAATCGAAAGAAAATATTATTTTCCTAAAGACACTGAAATAAGAGACGGAAAAGCATTTTCCAAAAAAACAGGGGAAGAGCTAATCGTAAAAATTGAGAAAATGAGTAAATCAAAAAATAACGGTGCAGACCCTGAAGAAATAGTAAAAGAATATGGTGCGGATCCTGCAAGAGTGTTTACTCTATTTGCTGCACCGCCTGAAAAAGAACTCGAATGGAATGCAAACGGACTGGCAGGAGCATATAGATTTATAAACAGATTATATTTACTGATTTCGGATACTTTGGAGTTTGCAGATGAAAACGCTGTGAGAGACAATAATTATAATATTGATTTGAATAAAAGAAATGAAAAAGATGAGGAAATACAGAAAAAATTACATCAGACAGTTAAGAAAGTTACTGAAAGTATAGAAGACGATTTTCACTTTAATACAGCAATAGCCGCAGTTATGGAACTTTTGAATGATATGACTACTTATAAGCAGGAAGTGATTGATAAAGATAATGTTTCTACTGAATCCAAAAAAATATGGAAAGAAGTTCTCGAAAAAGTTATACTGCTGATTGCACCTTTTGCTCCTCATATAGCTGATGAACTGTGGGAAATAACAGGACACGACACGTTTACTTTTGAGGAGAAATGGCCTGAATTTGAAGAAGAACTGACAAAAGAAAATAAAATAAATCTTGTCATTCAGATAAATGGAAAAATTCGTGATACAGTACCTGCAATAATAGGAATATCTAAAGAAGAATGTGAAAAATTAGCTTTTGCTTCCGAAAAAACGAAAAAGTTTATTGAAGGAAAAGAGGTTGTCAAAGTAATCGTAGTGCCGAATAAACTGGTGAATATCGTTGTTAAATAAGCTTTGATAGATTGTTTTGAAAATATTTTTTATATCTAAAAGTATTTTTCCTGATTTGCCTGATTTGATTGAAATTTTCATAATAAAAAATATGAAGAGAATTATAAATAAGATATGTTATTTAGTTAATGGTAAATTTATATTTTTTAAGATAAATAAATATTTTTATATGTGAAATATTTTTAGAATAAAATAAAAAAATCATCAAATTTATTCTTAATAAATTTTCAGATAAAATTTTTCAAGAATAAAGAAAGAGAGGGTTATTATGAATAAAAATTATCAGGATATTAATGCTGAAACCATTGACCGCTGGATTGAGGAAGGTTGGGAATGGGGGAAACCTGTAAATCATGAAACATATATAAATGCTAAAAATGGAAAATGGAATGTACTGCTAACTCCTGTAAAATTTGTACCTCATGAATGGTTTGGAGAAATGAAAGGAAAAAAGCTTTTAGGATTGGCTTCGGGAGGAGGACAGCAGATACCTATTTTCTCTGCACTTGGTGCTGAATGTACAGTTTTGGATTATTCTGACAGGCAGCTGAAATCTGAAGAAGAAGTTTCAAAAAGGGAAGGCTATCAAGTAGAAATAATAAAAGCTGATATGACTAAACCTCTTCCTTTTGATGATGAAAGTTTTAATATTATTTTTCATCCGGTGAGTAACTGTTATGTAGAAAAAGTAGAGCCTATATTCAAGGAATGTTACCGTATTCTGAAAAAAGGCGGAATTCTGTTGTGCGGTTTGGATACAGGGATAAATTATATTGTGGATGCAAGGGAAGAAAAGATAATTAACAGTCTGCCTTTTAATCCTCTAATCAATGAAAATAATAGAAAACAGCTGAAAGAAGAAGATGCAGGAATTCAGTTTTCGCATTCATTGACAGAACAGATAGGCGGTCAGCTGAAAGCAGGATTTATCCTGACTGATATCGAAGAAGATACAAACGGAGAAGGAAGGCTTCATGAGCTGAATATACCGTCATTTATAATGACAAGAGCAGTGAAAATGTAAGTGATGAAATATAAATATATTATAACACAGCCAATGAATAGAGTTAAAATGGGATTTATTTGTAATATAACAAATAAAAAGCGATAAATATGGTTGTATTATTTAATAAAAACAAAAGGGAAAAATGAATAAAAATGGATAATAAAAAAGTAGTAGTTGGAATGAGTGGCGGCATAGACAGTTCTGTCGCTGCTCT
>CALIJH010000038.1 GCA_938017765.1 uncultured Leptotrichia sp. | reverse complement strand
AGAAGTTTATCAGGCATCCAGCCAAGCGGTATACTGCATATAGGAAATTATTTCGGAGCGATAAAACAGTTTGTAGATTTTCAGGACAAATACGAAGGATTTTATTTCCTTGCAAATTATCACGCTCTTACATCTTCACCTGACGGAGAAACTTTAAAAAAGAATACGATAAATGCTCTTTTAGATTATCTTGCTTTAGGTCTTAATCCGGAAAAATCAGTGATTTTCCTACAATCTGATGTTCCTGAACATACAGAACTGGCATGGATACTTGCCAATGTCACTCCTATGGGTTTACTTGAACGGGCACATTCATATAAGGATAAGACTGCAAAAGGTATAAAACCCAACGTCGGTTTATTTACATATCCTGTTTTAATGGCTGCCGATATATTAATGTATGAGCCTGATATTGTTCCCGTGGGAAAAGACCAAAAACAACACCTTGAAATTACAAGGGATATTGCAATTAAATTCAACGAAACATATGGCAAAGAAGTTTTTAAACTTCCACAGGAAAAAATAGTCGAAAATCTGGCGGTTGTACCGGGAGTCGACGGCGATAAAATGAGCAAATCATATGGCAATGTCATTAATATGTTTATTCCGAAAAAAGAAATCAAGAAACAGATTATGAGTATTGTTACTGATTCCACTCCTCTTGAAGAACCTAAAAATCCTGATAATAATATAACAAAATTATACGCTCTCTTTTCAACAGAAAAAGAAGTCGAAGAAATGAGACAAAAATTTTTAGCAGGAAATTACGGTTACGGACACGGAAAAAACGAACTGTTTGACAAATTTATGGATTATTTCACTCCTTTCAGAGAAAAGCGTGAACAGCTTGAAAAAAATATGGACTATGTTTATGCCATTCTAAAAGACGGTGCTTTAAAAGCCCGTTCAGTAGCTTCCAAAAAAATGGAAGAAGTTAGAAGTGTCGCAGGATTACTGGATAAAAGTTATTAAAATTATTATAACTGAAATAAGTTCCTACAGGTTCATTGACTGAATTAATGATAAAAATCATCAAAATTATTATAGCCGAAACAGTCAAAACAATAAAATAGATATCAGGTCCCTGAAAAATCATAAACAGGGACTTTTGATTTTAATATTCAGATATGTGGTGAGTTCTTATATACAGTAATATTATGCAACTCCATTTTCTGATTTTGTCATTCTTATATCTATTATTCCATTATTTCTTGCTATTTTTATCTGATGATATCTTTTTTCTTTTATATTCTTTTTTATATTACTGTTTTCTTTATTATTCCCTTTATTATTTTCTTTTCCATTATTTAAATACATATCCTCTCTTTTTACTATTTTATATTTCATTTTAAACTTTTCAATCAGTTCCAATACTCCCAATCCTCCTATCGACAACACAAGTCCTCCTATAGTTACATTAAATAAAAATACTTCAAACATATTATTTACCTCCATTATATTAATTAATTTTTTCTATTTTTCTTTACACACAAATTCTAACAGAAAAAATTAATAATAACGATGTCGATATAACATGATATGAAGTAATTTCAAAATTCTTCCTCTCTAAATTTTTCTCATTTAAAACAATATTTTTAGTTTTTCTTAAAATATCTCGATTTTTCTATTTACTGTTGTTTTATAATATTTTTTAGCTGTCTATTTTTGATATTATATTATATTGTATTATAAGGATAATTATTCATTGCCAATGATAAACGGAATTCCATTTTCTTTTTTGCTTTGTTTCTCTTGTTTTTTTCTCCAATTTCTAATAGCTAATCCCACTATTAAATAAAGAATTGTAGGAATTATACCTACTGAAAGTGAAAAAAGAAACGCCTGATTTTTTTCTACAGATACAATTCCTAAAAGAAGCAACGGATTTATCACTGCATCTTCCATAGTATGCATAATAACTAATGGCCACATAGATTTAGTAACTCTAAAAATTTCCGTATACATCACCGTCCAACATGTTACTACTATTGTTCCAATGAGGAAAAAAGTCAATCTTCCAACCGGTAAAGTGTTTTGTATTTCACTTTCGGACAAAAATATCATAATATAAGGCAAGTGCCAAATCCACCAGATAAATCCGATAAGTAAGTACAATTTCAAATCGGATAATTTTAATTTTAACAATTGATTTGTAAGATAGGCTCTCCAAACTGATTCTTCAAATATATTTTTTATAAATTGAGCGACAATCTGTGCAGATAAAATCCCAATATAGGCTGTAATTCCAATATTTACATTGGAAAATTTGATACCTTTCGTTATTACTCCCAGTAATATAACAATTAAAGTAACAGTAGGATATATCAAAAAGCCAATCAAATATAACTTTTTATTATTTTTAAAATTAATAGAAAACGCTGAATTTTTCCACCCGTCTCCTCCAAAAGTACGAAGAAGAATTGTACAAATTAATGGAGATACTAACCAGATAAGCATTCCAAAAGGTTCTTCTCCTGCCATTGTTCCAACATTTTCATAATGGGCTTGACCGGACAACTTATCGACAAGATATCCTATCCAACCACAAGCAGTACTAAACATCGTAAAAATAATTATGTTTCGTTTAACCCTATTTGTATCATTCATCTTATCTCACCTTTCTTTCTATATTCTTTTCTTCAATTTTTTAAACCATTCTATGTTAAAAGCAGTAATATCAATTCCATAGTCTAAAGTAGCCACTGTAAATTTACTAATTTCTTTAATGTTTTCAGATATATCGTTTCCTTTATTTAGATTTCTAATTCTCTCCTGATATTCTGTATCTATAAGTAAATAGTTTTTAAGTGCTGTCCTTTCATCTTCGATATGTATTGATTCCCTTAATTTTTTTAGTGCCGTATACTCTTCCTCTAAAGAATGAATGATTTTATCAATCAGATTTTTTTGTTCATTTTTTGAAATATATCCCATAAAAAGAAGTTTTCCGATATCTAAATTTTTTGTCTTTGAGATATCAATAGGAACCCTTATCCATTCTATCAATGCTTTTTGCCCAATATCAGTTATTGAGTATCTTTTTTTATTTACTCCTTTTTCAACAAGCTCTTCAAAAGTAACCATTTCCGACATAAACAATTTTTTGAGAGCTGCCTGAATACTCCCGAGACTATCACTGCACATAGATTTAAAATTATTCCTGATGACATTTCGAAGCTCATATGCGGTCATTCTGTGTAACATTAAAATTCCTAAAATTATTTTATCCATAATATACCTCCTTATTTATATCTTATAGTAACATACCTTTTAGGTATTGTAAAGAGTTTATTTTATAATTTTCAGTATTTCATTTTTATCATTTTAGCTTCATTATTATTAAGGTACAAAGTAATTTTCCAAATTTATTGCTCCTAAGAAAATATAAAAATATCAATAATGAATAAAAAAAGACAACCTTTAGGCTGCCCTTAAACAAACCACATTTTATGCTTTTTTTAGACATTCTCCTTTTTCAAAGTTTTAGTAAACAGTTTTCCATTTTTTACATAATGGTCAGCATTTTTTTGAATATGTTCTATCTCTTCATCAGTCAATTTTCTCACTATTTTAGCAGGACTTCCTAAAATGAGAACACCTTTCTCATAAGGAATTTTATGAGTAACTAAAGAACCTGCACCTATAAGACAGTTAGGAGCGATTTTTGTCCCGTTTAAAACTGTGCTGCCCATTCCTACTATCACATTATCTCCTATTTCACAGCTATGAAGTATCACATTATGACCTACAGTAACATTTTCTCCCACGATACAAGGAAGTCTAAAATCAGTATGTAATGTCGAATTATCCTGAACATTACTATTTTTCCCTATAATTATTTTCTCCACATCTCCTCTTAGTACCGCACCGAACCATATATTTACCCCGTCATTCAGTTCTACATTTCCCATAACATCAGCACTTTCAGCAATAAATACCTCTCCCGATATTTTAGGTTTTATCCCGTCCAATTCATAAATCATCCTGAACACACTCTCCTAACTACATATCTTTCTTTTTTAAATAATTTTTATATATTTTTCTAAACTGCTCATCATTTTCAAGTTTTTTCTCTATTAAATCTTTCCTGTTTTCCAATGTTTTTTCAATCGATTTGAAATATCTGTATTCATCTATTTTAGCGTGATTTCCACTCCGTAATACTTCAGGAACCGAATATCCGTCTATTTCTACGGGTCTTGTGTATTGGGGAAATCCAAGCAGTCCGTTGTAAAAAGAATCCGTTTCAAAAGACTCTTTTTTTATTACTCCTTCCTTTATCCTCGTTACCGAATCCATAAGGATTAATGCAGGCAAATCTCCACTACTTAATACATAATCTCCCACAGATATTTCCTCGTCCACAAATCTGTCAATAACTCTCTGGTCAAGTCCCTCATATCTTCCAGAAATTATGACTATACTGTCTTTTTGAGATAATTCCGTTACTTTTTTATGAGTAAGAGTTTTTCCTTGTGGCGACATAAATATTACATAAGGCTTTTCATTGTCAGGATATTTTTCATTAAAAAAATTCCAGTAGGCTTCGGGTTTCAACACCATGCCTGCCCCTCCTCCAAAAGGAATGTCGTCCATTTGATTATGTTTATTTCTGCTGTAATCACGTATATTTACAATATCGTAACTGACCGTTCCGATATTTTCAGCTCTCTGAATTATCGTCTGAGATAAATACATCTCAAATAATTCAGGAAATAAAGTTAAAACAGTAAATTTCATTATTTCCATATTCCTTTTCCAATTTTACATATTTCTGATTTAAGTTTTACGCATTTCTAAATCATTTTAATATTCAGCTTGATTATATTTAGCTTAATTATTCTATTCTTCGTTATTTACTACTATCTTAGCAGTAACACAAAAACTTTTTATATTCGGTTCGATTATTCTCTCATTCCCTCTATTAGTTCAACATCTATTCTATTATTTTCAAAATCTATTTTTTTTACAAACTCATCAACCTGAGGTATCATAATCTCATTTTTATTTACAGTATCTTCAACGATTAAAATATTATGTGCAGCTGTTTCCATTACATCTATAATTTCTCCTATCTTTTCATTTTTTTCAAAAACTGCTACTCCCAATAAATCTTTTAAATAAAATTCATTTTCATTTTTTTCAGGAAGTAAATCCCGTCGAATTTTTATCTGAAATCCATTTAATTCCTTTGCTGCGTCAATGTCATTTATTTCAGAAAAATCGATTATAATTTTTTTGTTATTCAGTATTTTAACATTTTTTACTAACAGGATTTTCCGTTCATCACCTTTTTCGAGTAAAACCTTTTCTCCTATTATTAAATCGGTATCCTGAAAAATTGAGCTTACTTTTACACTTCCTGTCAGGTGATGAGTTCCCACTATTGTACCTATGTTTACAAGATTTTCCATTTTATCCTCTTTCCCTTATTTTTCTTATCTTATCAGCTTTTTTTAGATTTTTTTTACTTTCGTAAAACTTCTGCTTTCTTCAGCTATATTTTTTAATTCTTTTAGAGTTATACCTCGAAAATTTCCCGCTACTGCCGAAATTACTCCTTCAACTAACGGAGCATCGGCTATTTCGGCTTCCACTTCACCTTTCAGTTGCTCTATGGCATTTATCGAATGAAAAATCGAGCTTCCCATATCCACGAAAACGAGTACTCCATTTCCTCCATCCGCTCTTTTTATAGCATTCTTGACATTATCCACGGTTGTTCCGTACACTTCCTTGTCTACATTTCCTCCATTTTCGATATTGAACTTATCCTGCTGCAATATTTTGGAAAAATTTATAACTTCTTCGGCTAATCTGTTACTATGACTTACTATTACTATTCCTACCATTTTTGTTTTTTTCTCCATTTCTTTTCAAATCTTCCTTTCATTAATTTATTTTTCTCCCAGCAATCTGTCAAATATTATAGAAACCGCACTTCTGACTGACAGATGATTATATTTGGTATTTCCTCTTATAGGCTCAAGTATTTTGTACGACATATCCATAATCTCTTCTGCAAGTCCCCAACCTGTTCCAAATAAAATCAGATATGGACTTTCATCTTCCAAAATTTCTTTTCCCAAATCGCTGTAAGACACTGTATTAGGAAAAATTCTCGCCGAAGTCGTTATAATTTTCGGCATTTTATTTTCAGTTTTCAGGATAGTTTCCACTGCCGACTGGACAGAATTTTCCAGTTCAGTATTTTCAAAGGCCTCATTTCGATTTTTATTGAATTCTATTCCGTCTCCCTCAATCCAATAATCGATTATTCTGCTTGTCAGCTCTTGCTGAGCGTCCACAGGAGTTATAATAAAATACTTTTTTATGTCATATGTTCTGCAAGTTCTTGAGATATCGTGTATATCAAAGTTTGTAACTGATGTAGCTACTATTTCGTTATTTCTGTTATATACAGGATAATGGACTAAACCGACATAAATATTATCTCTCATCTATTTTTAGGCTCTCCTTTCTATTTTTATCTTTCAATATTTTTATTTGTATTCTATTATATCACTTTTTGTTATATTTTTTAACTGCCTTAAAAATATTCTGTTACCTATTTTATCAATTTATTTATTTTTTTCTTTACTATCCCGTCAAATTTATATATAATACTGTATAAGAGGTGATTGTTTTGAAGATGTCAATAAAGGAGTATATGAAAGAACGCAATGTTTCAAGGAGAACTATTTATAACCGTATTGAGAAGGGGCAGCTCGAAGTTATAAAGGAAAAAAATAAAACTTATATTACAAAAGAAAATTTGAATGCCAATATTAAAAATCCACGAATAAATATTTCAGAATTGAAAGAGCTGAAAAATATTATTCAACTGATAGAAAACTCCAATGAGCTTTTAAAAAATTTTGATTATAATTTTTTAAAAGAACGTATTTCTTCCATTGAAAAAGCATTGATAAATTTTACAATGGATATAAATAAATCAAATGCCGGTATAAAGGAAAAAATAAATTCTTTTTCTGAAAATACCACTGAAAAGATAGAAATAGCAGAAAAGAAAAATAACAACTTTATGAAAAATATCCTGATTATAAACGAACAGAACAACAATTTCTTTAAAGAAAATATAGAAAATATTCGGGATAAAATGGAAAAACTTGAAAGCAGAATGGAAAATATAGAAAATAAACTTGACGAGATAATAAAAAAACAGGATACAAAAAAAGGACTGTTCAGATAATACAATGAACTGCATTTTCAGTCTTAGATACAAGATTGAAAGTGCAGTTTTTTAGTTCCTTTTCTATTTTTAATATTTTTGATTTATTTAAGGATTATGAAATATTATAATTCCAAAACAGTTCACGGACTTGCCTCTCTCGTGTATATTTATTTTAGGGCTATGAAATATTATAATACTAAAGCACTGATCATAATAAATTAGTCTGACGAATATTGTTTTAAATCATAGCCTTAAAACTTTTTTTACTATTTTTGACAGATTTTTTATTTTAGAATTATAAAATATTATAACCCTAAAGCCTTGAATTTTCTCAAGTTTTCTTCGTATAATTTTTTATCCTTATTTTTATATTTTTCATTTAATTTTTTTATTTTTCCTGCAAATTCATTTTTTAAGCTTGAATATAAATCAGAATTTTTTCTTTCCTTTTTATATAATTTAAAGAAATAATCAAAAGTTGTTTTGTCATCACCTTTACCCATATAAATTTCAAAAAGTTGAAATTCAGCTATATTTGCTGAATGCTCATTTGTATAATAATAATCATCAGAAGAACTTCCCATTACTTCAAAATAATAATATTTTCTATTTTCTTTATCTGTGGAATATAGTTCTATTACTTTTTCTTTCATAGCTATAGCTTTATCATAATTTTCCTTATTTTCATAATAAGAGCTAAGACCGTCATATCCTTGAGGATTTTTAGAGTTCAATTTTATCAGCTGTTCTGAAAAATATTTTGATTTTTCAAGCAGATCATTTGCTTTCTTTTTATTTTCTTTTGTTTCAGGTAATGTATCATAAGATAATCCTCCATATGTATCTATTAGATATTCATAAGCTTTTTCAAAATTAGGATTTATTTCCAGCACTTTTTCAAAATAAGATATTGCCTGATAATAAGAATTATGTGTATCATCTACAGTATATAATCTTTCAATAATTCCTAAAGCATATAGTGCAAGATAATTTTTACTGTCAAGTTTTACAGCTTTTAAAAATTCTTTTTTTATCTTTTCTATTTCTTCTTTAGAAATATTTCTTTTTTTCGAATTATTAGCAGAAATAAATACTTCTATTGATTTACTGTTTACTCCTGCTTTTTTGAGCTCACTTCGTATTTCGGCTTCGGAATAATAGTTTATTTGAGTTTTAGTATTGTTATTTGAAGCCGTTTTTATTTCAACAGATTTTTTATTCTCCGAAATAGTTTCGATTTTATCAGTTTTTTGATTTTTGAAAACAGTTGTATTGAATTTTGAATTATTATTTTCTGAAACTGTTTTTGTTTCAATAGATTTATCATTCTCAGAGACAGATTTAATTTTATCAGTTTTTTGATTTTTGGAAATAATCGTATTGTTTCCATTAGAAAAAGTTATATTGAATACAGTTATTATTATTCCTAATATAAGAAAGAGTTTTTTAAATATTTTTATGTTCATTATTTCACTCCTTTTATTCCTTATTTTATTATTTAGAATGTTGTTAGAATATTATAACTATTCTAAATTTAATTAATTAAGTATCATAATCCTAAAGCCCTAAATTTTCTCAAATTTTCTTCATACAGTTTTTTATCCTTATTTTTATCATTTAGGCTGTTGTAGCTATTTTAAACTCATTTGGCTAAGTATCACAATATTTTTATTATTTTATCTTGTATTGACTTTTGTTTTTTTATCATTCTCTGTTTTATTTGTTATATTTTCGTTATTTGTTTCTTTCATTTTAGCTGACATTTCAGCTTTTATTTCAGCGATGTTCTTTCTTGGATTTACTGTTACTTGAACTTCTTTTTTATTCTCTTTTCCATTGAAAAGAGTATTTTCGGAAAGTTCAAAATCTCTTTTATAAGACTTTTTATCTCTATTTTTTTCAGTTTCTTTATTTTTTAAAGGTATTTTATTTTTAATCGCTATACTATATCAATGGGTTCTCTTTCTTTCTTTTGATCGTGAAAGCCCATTAATTTTTCCATATCTTCATCCATAATGATTCTCCTTTTCTATTTAATTTTTATTTTATATAATTAACTTTACAACCCTAAAGCCTTGAATTTTTTCAAGTTTTCTTCATATAATTTTTTATCCTTATTTTTATATTTTTCATTTAGCTTTTTAATATTTTCCTTAATATCATTTATAATTTCTTCATTAGTCATACTATCTTTTCCTAATCGCTTATTAGGATTTTTTATACTTGTATCATAAATTTTAAAAAAATAGTCAAAAGTTTCTTTATCATTTCCTTTTTTTAAATAAGTATCAAAAAGAGATAATTCAAGACTTTGTCCTGCTAAATTATACGTATAAGGTTCTATATTGTCTTGAATTTCCATTATTCTCTCATAGAAATATTGTATAGGTTCTTCTTTGAAATACAATTTTTTTGCTTTTTCTCCCATTTCTACGGCTTTACTATAATCTTTTTTATTCCATTCGTAATAGTCATAAAGCCCCTCATATCCTATTGGGCTTTCCGGAAATAACTTTATTGTCTGCTCTGAAATATTTTTCTTTTTTTCAATAAAAGTTCCTAATTTTAAATTATCATGCTCAAATGTCATATATGCTGTTACAAGATGTTCATAAGCTTTTTTAAATTTTGAATTTACTTTTATTGCTTTCTCAAAATAGGATAATACTTCAGTCGGATTTCCAAAATCTGCATAAGGACTTTTATATCCATTAAAATGAACTTCTCCCAAAG
>CALIJH010000037.1 GCA_938017765.1 uncultured Leptotrichia sp. | reverse complement strand
AGAGATATAGAGCCGGGTGAAATAGTAATTATTGATGAAAATGGAGTAGAGTCAATAAAATATGATATAAGGGAAAAAAAATCCTATTCATCTTTTGAATATATTTATTTTGCAAGACCTGACAGTGTAATTGACGGAATAAGTGTATATGCTTCAAGACATGAGGCGGGAAAACTGTTATATGAACAAAATCCTATAGAAGCCGATCTCGTCATAGGGGTACCCGATTCGGGAGTTCCTGCGGCAATCGGATATTCTGAAGCGAGCGGAATACCTTATGGAGTAGCTTTACTAAAAAATAAATATATTGGAAGGACGTTTATACTGCCTACACAGGAATTGAGGGAAAATGCAGTAAAAGTAAAATTAAACCCTATGAAAAGCCTCATTGAAAATAAAAGAATTGTCGTAGTAGATGACTCCCTCGTGAGAGGTACAACTTCTAAAATACTTATAAAGATACTGTTTGAAGCAGGAGTAAAAGAAGTACATTTCAGATCGGCATCTCCCGTAGTAATAAGCGAATCCTATTTCGGAGTCAATATCGCAAGTGAGAAAGAACTGATAGGAAATATTATGACAGTAGATGAGATAAGAGAATATATAGGAGCTACAACATTGGATTATCTTTCTATAGAAAATATTAAGAAAGCTTTGCAAAATAAGGATGTAAATTTGGATTGTTTTAAGGATAGCGGGAAATAATTTATTATATACAATATTTAGTGAAATTTTTTTACTAAAGTTATTTGAAATTATCGTTAATTCAGAAAAAAACTAAGAATTTTTATTCTGGCTATAAAACTTTAAATATCAGGAAACGGGATAATAAAACATATAAAAAAGAAAGGAAAAATGAGATGACTATTTCTTATAAAGATTCAGGTGTGGATAAGGAAGAAGGATATAAAACAGTAGAAAAAATAAAAGATAAAGTAAAAAGCACATACAATTCCAACGTTTTAAATGAACTCGGGAGTTTCGGAGCATTGTACAGATTAGGAGAATATAAAAAACCTGTCCTTGTGTCAGGAACTGACGGTGTAGGAACAAAACTGAAAATCGCTTTTGAAACAGGAATTTATAACACAGTCGGAATTGACTGCGTGGCAATGTGTGTAAATGATATTTTATGTCATGGAGCAAAACCTTTATTTTTCCTTGATTATCTTGCATGCGGGAAATTAGATTCAGATGTTTCATCAGAAATAATAAATGGTGTAGCCGACGGTTGCAGACAGGCGGGAGCTTCTCTCATAGGCGGAGAAACAGCAGAAATGCCGGGATTTTATACTATAGGAGAATATGATATTGCGGGTTTTGCAGTAGGTGTAGTTGAAGAAGATGAAATAGTGAATGGAAGTGATATTACGGAGGAAGATGTAATTATAGCCATTTCATCAAGCGGTGCTCATAGCAACGGATTTTCCCTTATAAGAAAACTGTTTACAGATTTAAATGAGAAATATGAAGGAAAAACAATAGGAGAATATTTGCTGACACCGACTAAAATATATGTAAAATCAATTCAAAAACTTATGGAGAATATCAAAATAAATGGAATGGCACATATAACAGGCGGAGGAATTATTGAAAATGTTCCAAGAGCTGTTCCTGAGGGATTTTGTGCGAATATTCATAAAGATAGAATAAAAATACATCCCCTATTCAAAAATGATAAATTTAAAAAAGTAAATGAAAATGAAATGTGGGGGACGTTTAATATGGGAGTAGGATTTACTGTTATTGTCAATAAGAGAGACAGTGAAAGAGCTGTCGAAATTCTCAAAGAAGCGGGAGAGGACGCATATGAGATTGGATATATAAGTAAAGGAGATAAAAAATTATGTCTGAAATAAAACAGAAAATAGCAGTTCTGGTATCAGGTTCAGGCTCAAATTTACAGGCAATTATTGACAGTATTGAAAATGAGGAATTGGATTGCGAAATTTCATATGTAATAGCCGACAGGCCGTGTTATGCTCTAAAAAGGGCTGAAAAACATAAAATAAAAAATATAATGACTGACAGAAAACTTTTGGGGGAAAAACTTTCAGACGAGATAGATAAAATTCTCGAAAATAATAATGAGAAAACTTCATATATAATATTGGCAGGATATTTGTCCATATTATCGGAGAAATTTATCAGAAAATGGGAAAAAAAGATAATTAATATTCATCCGTCTTTATTGCCTAAATATGGAGGGAAAGGAATGTACGGACTGAAAGTACACGAGGCTGTATTAAAAAACGGAGAAAAAGAAAGCGGATGTACAATTCATTATGTAGATACCGGAATTGATACAGGAGAACCTATAATGAATATGAAAGTAGAAGTTTTAGAAAATGACACGCCTGAAACTTTACAGAAAAGAATTCTTGAGAAGGAACATCAATTATTAATAAAAGGAATAAAAAAAATATTAAAGAATTAGATATATTCAGATATTATAATTCTAACTGAACAAAATATGTGGATACAGAATACCGAAAAGACAAAAAATAAAAAAAGTATGTGAGAGTTTAAAAAATAGGGGAATAAAATATTATCGAAAGGAATAAAAATAATGAAAAAAAGAGCTTTAATTTCAGTATATGACAAAACAGGTATATTGGAATTTGCAAAATTTTTGATTGCTAAAGGGAATGAAATCATTTCCACAGGAGGAACTTATAAATATTTGAAAGAAAATGGCTTAAAAGTAACTGAAATCTCGGAAGTTACAAAATTTAAGGAAATGCTGGACGGCAGAGTTAAGACTTTACATCCTAATATACATGGAGGAATACTGGCCATAAGGGAAAATAAAGAGCACATGGAAGCTATCAAAAAAGAAAATATCGAAACGATAGACTATGTGGTCGTAAATTTATATCCTTTTTTTAAAGAAGTTCAGACAGATAAAAGTTTTGATGAAAAAATAGAATTTATCGATATAGGCGGTCCTACAATGCTAAGGTCGGCAGCAAAATCATTTAAAGATGTAACTGTAATATGTAATCCTGAAGATTACGAGAAAGTAGCTCAGGAAATTGAAAATAAAGGAGATGTTTCTTTTGAAACTAAAAAAAGGCTGGCAGGAAAAGTGTTTAATCTGACTTCCGCTTATGATGCAGCAATATCGAATTTTCTGCTCGAAGAAGAATATCCGAAATATCTGAATATATCTTATGAAAAAAAATCTGATTTAAGATATGGTGAAAATCCACATCAAACTTCAGCTTATTATGTTTCCACAACTGAAAACGGAAGTATGAAAAATTTTATCCAGTTAAATGGAAAAGAATTGTCATTTAATAATATAAGAGATATGGATATTGCTTGGAAAGTTGTAAATGAATTTGATGAAATTGCCTGTTGTGCGGTAAAACATTCTACGCCGTGCGGTGTAGCTATCGCTGATGATGTATTCACGGCATATGGAAAAGCTCATGATAGCGACCCTGTTTCCATTTTTGGGGGTATTGTTGCGATTAACCGCGAGATAGACGTAAAAACTGCTGAAGAACTGAATAAAATATTTCTTGAGATAGTAATTGCTCCTTCTTATTCAAAAGAAGCTCTTGAAACATTGAAAAATAAGAAAAATTTGAGAGTAATAAAATGTGAGATACCAAAACCGCAAGACAAACTTGAATATATCAAAGTAGACGGTGGAATACTTGTTCAGGAAACGGACAGAAAAATAATAGACGATATAAAAGTAGTAACTGAAAAACAGCCGTCGGAACATGAAAAGAAAGATATGCTTTTAGGAATGAAAGTCGTAAAGCACGTAAAATCAAATGCAGTAGTAATAGTAAAAGACGGAGCAGTCATAGGTATAGGAACAGGTCAGACTAATAGAATATGGGCTACTGCTCATGCTTTAAAACAGGCAAAGAATAATCTTGGGTCATTGAACGGGGCAGTTCTTGCTTCGGATGCTTTTTTTCCGTTCAGGGATTGTGTGGACGAGGCTGCCAAGTATGGTATTGGAGCTATAATTCAGCCCGGTGGTTCGATAAGAGATGAAGAATCTGTGCAGGCTTGCAATGAATATGGAATAAGTATGGTATTTACAGGAATAAGACATTTTAAACATTAATTAAATTTGGGATATATTTCTATTTACACCGCATATGGAAGTAGTAAGTCGTTTAGTCAGAGAATAAATAAATTTTCATATTTATTTTATTATTTAAGTAGAAAATAAAAAAATTTATTTGAAAAAATCAATAAAAGATATTGAAAATATTACTATAAGTAAGATTTTACTAAAATTTGACAAATTTATAATATTTATGCTATTCTAAATTAAAAGAAAAAATTTTTGAAAAAAGCAATTATTATTCTAAAAATGTATTTTTAAGAATATATAAAATAAATTTGAAAAGGGGAAAAATTATGGCAATAGCATTGAATAAAAGAAAAAATATTTTTATGGATAATCCATTTTTTAAGGAAGTAAGTAAAACAGTAAAAAACATTGCGAATGAAACAGGAAAAACATTAAAAGGAGTAACTAAAGAAGTAAATGCAATTAAAAATAATATAAAAAACAGTACAAAAAAGATAGCAGATAATGTAGCTAAAGGAACAGTTAAAGTGATAAAAGATGTTGCAAAAGAAACGCATAGAGTAGTTGCTAATGTGGCTAAAGAAACAAAAAGAATAGCAAAAAATGTAAAAAAAGGAAGTAAAGTAGTAGTAAGTAGTATAGCCAAAGGAAAATTTGGAGTTCTAAAAAATGTAGCTGATGAAACAAATAGAATAATATATAATGTAGCTAAAGAGACTTACAAAATTGCAACTAATGTGACGAAAGGTACACTCAAAGTAATAGACGATGTAGGAAAAGAAGGAGAAAAAATAGTAAAAGATGTAATAAAAGAAACTCAAAGAATAAGAAAGAATATAGTAAAGGAAGTATCATATACATTAGGATTACCGATATTTTTTGAAGATGATGTAACTAACGAACTAAAAAAAGGAGTAGCTAATATGAGACCGATTAAAGAAAATGAGTTACCGGCTCTTGCAGCGATGATTGTTTCAAAAAATGAAGTTTATGATGAAGAATTATGGGATAAACCTATAGATGAAAAAGATAAGAAAAAAAATGAATATACAACTATAAGTGGAGAAAAAATTATGCGTTTAAAAAGGTATAAAGATAAGGAAACAGGATTGGATGCACTGCTTATAAGAAGAGAAAATGGAGATATCGAATTGTTTTTCCAAGGAAGTAATCCTGCAATTCATTATCCTATATCGGCACCATTTAATACTTTAATCGGAAATACTAAGGAAAAAACAAAAGTGTTAAGTAAAGAAAATACTGAAAATTATAATAGCGACTGGAAAAGTAATTCTATTGGAAATATGACCAGAGAACAACTGATTCTTGCAAAAACAGTAGCATTAGCTCATGGTCCTAATGCATATAATAAATTTTTAGAACTTGAAAAAGAATTTTCCTCAAATGAAAAAGGCACACCGAAACAACTTATAAAAGCTTTAGAGATTGCAAATAAAGTAAAATCGGAATACAGAGAAGAATTTAAAAGAGTTAGCGGACATTCATTAGGTGGAGCTGAAGCAATATATGTAGCTTCGCATTTAAATTTAGAAGCAATAGCAATAGACCCTGCACCTGTAAATAATCCCGGTAAATTTATAGATAATAAAAAAATGTTAGCTATTATTCCTAACAAAGGAAAAGGAACGCTAAATAAAATAGTACCTAATAAAAATGGAGGGAAAACATATGAATTTGCTCCATTAAACGAATACACTTCTAATATAGTAGATAAGGCAGTAAATTTAATATCAGGTCAAGGTCATAAAACAAAAGATAATGTAGCAACAGTTAGTGTAAAAAGTGATGAAAATCATCATGAAGTTAATATCAATGATATGAAAAATACAGAAAATAATTTAAGAAAAAAAGCCGGCTGGAGTAGATAATGAAAATAAAAATAATACTACTAAGTATTTTGTTATATTCCTGTATGTTGAATTATGAGAAACATGAAAAAAAAGAATTTAAAAAAATACAGAATTTATTTAAAAAAGAATATAATATAATTTTAGATAGAAATAAATATAAAATGACTTATATTAGCGGACCAAGTCATAGTTTAAGCTTATTCCCAAAGATAGAAATTCCGATAGTCATAAAGCCAAAAAACCCCATAAAATATAAATCAAAATATTATGAAAAAGATTTTATTTTAAATAATATATCTGATGGAGATAATGATTTTACAATATATGAAGGTGGAAAAATATATGAAGGACGAAATTTAATTATAATAAATTCTCTTCTCAAAGATGAAGAAGATATAAATAAAGCAAGAGCAAAGATACCGTTTTTTAATAAAACGAATTATTATACTTTTTTTCTGATCATAGATTATTTTGGATTAAGACCTTATGTATTAAATGAATTAATATATGATAAATCAAAAGGAAATGACTTTGAAAAAATAGAACAGATACTTGATAAGTATCCCGGAATAGTTACATTTACTCAGGATGAAGGCTGGGAATGTGGAGATTTGAATAAAACAAATATAAGAACTTCCTTTATGTTTGTACAGGATGATAAATGTATTGTTTCAGGAGATTCTAAAGATAACTATAAGTATTCTATGGAAAAGATAAAAGAATACGGGAAAAGATTTGAAGAATATTTCAGTAAAGAAAGAAATCTGGAAAATATAAACTGGGATGAGTTTATGAAATATAATAATATTACGCCAATAATACAACTTTATGTTGTTGGAAGAAAAAGAATAACTAAAAAACAGGCTCAGAGAATCCTGAATGAAATAAGCCCGTATTATAATAAAAAAACTTATATTATAACAATAGATGCAGAAGATGAAAATGGAAATTTGATTTTTGTATGGTAGAAAGGAATAAATAAAATAATGAAAACAGGAATAAAAATAATATTATTCGGTATAATGTTATTTTCATGTATGAGAGAATACAAGGAAAACCCTGAAGAAGAGAGAAAAAAAGCTCAAAAAGTATATGATTTTTTTAGAAAAGAATATAATCTTATTTTAGCGGGAGATATCGAAAAAAATTATGAAAAAGGATCAAATAATACTTTTGAAATATATACAGGAGAAGCGGAAGCAGAAATAGTAATATTGAAAAAACCCGTAGAATATAGGTCAAAATATTTTAAAGATGAAGTTCTTCCTGTGTTTGATTCGTATAGTCTCCCAATAGAAGAAAATCGGGAAATAATGATATTTACTGATTATGATAACAGAATAATAAGAAAGGAAATACCTTTTTTTAAAAAACCGAATTATGATTTATTTTTTCATATTATAGACTATTATGGATTAAGATTTTATGTATTAAATAAATTGATATATGACAAATCGCAGGGAAACGACTTTGAACAGATAGAAAAGATATTGGATAAATATTCTACTCCGGATATAGAGATATTATCAGCTACTTATGATGAAGGATGGGAATGTGGAAATTTGGATAAAAGAAGTAAACGTGAATGGATTCCTTTTATGTATGTTCAGGATGAAAAATGTGTTATTCCAAAAGATTCTTATGAGAACAAGTACGATATTTATTCCATAGAAAGAATAAAAAAATACGGAGAAAAGTTTGAAAAATATTTTAGTAAAGAAAGAAAATTTGAAGAAATAGACTGGAAAGAATTTTTAGAATATAATAATATTACGCCAATAATAAATTTCTATATCTATCGTAATACGACAGATAGACGTCTAATAAAAAAAGAGGAAGCTCAAAAATTGTTAATGGAAATGAGTCCGTATTATAATAAAAAAACTTATCTTATAATATTACATACGGAAGATGAAAATGAAAAAGGATCTTATGTATGGTAAAAAAATAAAATCTCTCATTTTTCTTTAATGTTCGTATGATATAAAATTATTGTAAATAAAAATTAGGAGGTAAGTATTATGAAAATAGAAAAAAATTTAAAATCTATAGGAATTTTATTATTTTTATTAGCAGGTTCATTTTCTTTTGCAGGATATAAGTCGGAATTGTCAGAAAGAATAAAACAATTTGAAAATGAAGCAGTCAATACAGGAAATACAACCGTAGAAATGACAGATGCAGCAGAAAAATACTATAAAAATGTTGATGATGAACTGAATACAGTGTATAAAAAACTTATTAGCGAACTTGAAAGAAAAAATAAGAGTAAAGCTAAAGAAAATTTAGTAAAAGCACAGAAAAACTGGATAAAACAAAGGGATGAAAAAGCTAAAGCTGTTCCAAGAGAAGGCTCTGTAACTACTATAAATGTTTACTATCTTATGGCAGAACTTACTCAGAAAAGAGCTTTGGAATTAGCTGAAATGCTTGATAATCTATCAAAATAGAACTTCGATTTTACTAAAAAATATTTTTCAGTTTGTTTATCATAAAAGAAGCTGTTAAAATTCAGTTATGTCAATGTGGGCTATAGTAGAGCAGAAAAAATGAAACTCTAAATTTAAAAATAATAAAAAAGGAGAATAGAAATGGAAAATCAAAATTTAAATAATGAAAACCAAAGCCTAAATAAAACAGATAATGAAAAGAAAGAATATAGCAGAACTACACAAAAATTTGTTGCAAGGCTTTTTGGGGGAGGTATTGTAGCTCTTGTAATAGGAATTTTTAGCGTAAATTTTTTATTAATTCTTTTAGGTATTATTTTTACAGGAGCAGGAATATTTATGGCAATTAAAAATAAAAACCGTATCAGATGGAAATAATAAATATTGAAAATAAAAATAGGATGATGAGTATTATGAAAACAGAATGAAAACTGTTGAAACCAATATCAGTAATGACAATATAAAAACCTCTGATATAATTAATGCAGAAAATAGAAAGTATGAAGCATGGAATAAGGAAATGAATATAATAGATAATGAAGCTATCTTTAGTAGTATGCAGTATAAAGGAAGTTCTCAGGAAAGACTGGAATACATAGCTAAAAAAGCTGAATTAACAAAAATAAGAGTGTTGGAACTTGTAGAATATTATGACGAACTTGAACGTTAATGTGTCATATAAAAAATAACATTTATTTATATAAATAAATGTTATTTTTTGGGTAATTTTTATAATTTTGAATATTTTTTATATATTATTTTTTATGTTATATTTTTATATAATTTGTGAAACTTTATTTGTTAACATTTTTTATCATCAATAAATTCATTGTCAATCAGTTTTTTTAAATTTTCGGGCATATTTTCGATTAAAGGATTGGAATTATTTTCTTTAGTACCACTTTTATTGTTTTTATTATCTGAATTTGTATCATTATCGGCAGTGTCGCTGAATATTTCTCTGAAAAATCCGACTTCCAGCTCTTTGGAAAATACATTTTTCAATATAATCATTACAACAGGCCCTATAAGAAATCCCATTACTCCGAAAAACTTAAATCCTGAATACATTGAAATCAGAGTTACTAAAGGATGTACTCCTATATTTTGACTTATCAGCTTAGGTTCAAGCATCTGTCTTACAGACAATACAAGCAGATAAATGATAATCAGTGCCACTCCTAACTTTATATCACCGAGAATAAAGGATATTCCTGCCCAAGGGATTAAAATAGTTCCTGCTCCAAGTATCGGCAATGCATCAATCAAGCATATAATGATAGATATTAAAAGCGGATAAGATACATTGAATTTTAGGAAAAATAACAGATTAAAAGAAACGAGCAATTCAAAAAAACATATTGTCATAAGAATAATCTGTGCTTTAATATAAGAACCTAAGACAGTAAACATCTCATTTTTTATATTGTATACTTTTTTTAGCCATGATTCAGGAAGCTGTTGCTCCAGAAAATTTAAAATTTCTTTTTTATCAAGACTTATGAAAAAAGTTGATAACACTGTAATACAT
>CALIJH010000036.1 GCA_938017765.1 uncultured Leptotrichia sp. | reverse complement strand
ACCAATATTTTCAGGATAAGTACAAAGATAATGACATCCCGATAAAAGCAAAATCAGACGGAAAAGACTACAGCAATAGAGATTTTGGAGAACATGTCGGGGATAAATGCGCAACGAACTTATGTTCAGCAGACCCAAATTCATCAAAAGTAATGGTTGCTGAAGGGACATCTAAAAATTTTGAAAAGAGAAATGAAAAATTTAATAAATTACACGAAAAATTAAAAAGATATTGTCTGACAACCCGAGAATGTACAGAAAGAAACGGAGTGTATGTATTTAACAGTGAAACAACATTTTATGTATATCATAATCTATTTTTAGAAACAGGGCAGAGGGAAAAAATACATTTAGCATATAAGACACCGCCAACAATAGGACAAAGATTGGAGAAAATAGGTTCAGGAGTAGTAGATGTAGCAGCAGGACTTGGAACGACAGCTGGAGGGATTTCATTAATAGAAGCAGCAGGAGCAGCAGATGTTGTATCAATTGGGACACTTATAGTTCCGTCGACACCAGTAAAAGTAATCGGAGTAACAGGAGTAGTAGTTGGAGTAAACAAAATGATAACAGGAGGTGGAGGAATACTAAACGGAGTGTTTGGAAGTGAGTTGAAACAGACAATAAATCCGATAAGAGATACAGTATTTTCTTGGAAGCCGGAAGCTTATGACTATATAGAAACAGGAGTAATGATAGGAGTAGCCCAACTTGCACCGTATGCAACACCTCTGAAAACAAAAAGTACAGATGTCAGTGATAAGGATATTAAAAAGACAATAAATACTGAACTTCATAATAAAATTAATAATAGAGGAGAAAATTATTATTTAAATTTACAGGCAAGCAAACAAGTAAAAGATGTTGAGACGAAATTCACTGATTTTGAAGGACATATAATCAATGGAGAGATAAAAAACGGAAAGGTAACAGGTGGTCATACAACTTTAGGAAATGTAAGGGTTAAAGAAGTAACAAAAAGATATCCGAGTGGTGTGTATGAAGCAGAAATTGAAGTACAAGATCCTAATAATCCAAATGTCTTTATTCAAAAATCAAATAATGACGGAAAATCGACAATGTTTCCTGAAAGTTGGACAGCGGACAGAATAAAGGTGGAAGTTGATAAAGCTTTTCAAAATAGAGAAATGACAGGAAAGTATATATGGGAAGGAACAACACCATCTGGCGTTAGAATAAAAGGTTATATAGATAAAGCTGGAAATATAACAAGTGTGTTCCCAATAAAATAGGAGGAAATATGAAATTAATATGTAAATATGAAAAATTTTTAAATGGATATGGACCTTATTGCAAATCATTTAATGATAATCAAAGTGAAGAATTTTTAGCAGAATATTTGGCAGATTCAGATATTCGTTTAGCAAAACACGCGTTAGAAAAATTAGAAGATAGGAATATAATAAATGATTTTGTTGGTTCAGAAGGTTGGGATGCTGATATTATGGGAGATAAAGTTATGATAGAACTATCTAATACTAATTATGAAGATAAGGTTTATATAGATAGAAAAATTGTAGCATATGCAGTATCAAGGTGGCTAAAATTTTTAGAAAGAGATATGGATATAAATTATGAAGAGATAATAGATACAGAAGATATGTATAAGGAATAAAGAGCAGAGAAATAAGACAAGACCCCCGCATTTTCGAGTAACTGCTTAGCGAGAAATTGAGTAGACTTGTAGTAGAGCAGAAGAAAGATATTTCGAGCTTAGCAAACGAGAAGCGGGGCAGGGGGGTAGTAGGGGGACGGTTCCCCCTACTGTGTTTTTAGAGGACTTGATGAAAACTCCAGCATAACGTACAATAACGTAAAGAATATTACGTATAAGGGAACACAGGTTAAGGATATAAAATTCATATACAACGATGTAGAAAATATAAACAAGGAAGCAGTAAAATTAAACAACAGCTATCATTTGAGTTCAAAAGGGTATGAAATTTGTAAATTTAGACAAAATCCACAACAACACAAAGAATATGAGATTAATAGACTTTAATCAGACAAATGGAAAACATAAACAAGGAAGCGATAGAGTTACATAACACATATTGACAAACAGTTAAAAAAATAATATTATATACAAAATGACTTTTCAGTCATTATAAAAAGATGAAAGGAAAATAATTATATAAAATGTATAAAATAATATTACTGGACATAGATGATACGTTATTTGATTATTCTAAAACTGCGAGTTACGCTATAAAAAAAGTTTTCGAGGATTTTAGGTATTTTAACAAAAATAATATAAGTGAATTTGAGGAAATAAAAAAAGAATACAATACTATAAACTATTTATTATGGAGAAAACTCGAAATAGGGGAAATCGATATGGACACATTGAAAATTGAAAGATTTAAAATGCTGTTTGAAAAAATGAAAATAGATTATAATATTAAAGATTTCAGTAGACAATATTTAAAGAGAATGGGAGAAGGAGCATTTTTATTTGAAGGAGCTGAAAAATTGTGCGAATATTTATATAAAAAATATAAACTGGGGATAATAACAAACGGTATGAAGGAGGTTCAATATTCGAGAGTAAATAATTCAACAATTGGAAAATATATAGATAAAATAATAGTTTCCGATGATGTAGGGATAAGTAAACCGAATGCCGAAATTTTTGAATATGCACTGAAAGAAATGGGACATAACAATAAAAAAGATGTGATAATGGTCGGAGATTCTCTTACGGCTGACATACAGGGAGGAATCAATTTTGGAATAGATACTTGCTGGGTAAATCTGAAAAATAAAGAATCTGATGAAAAAATAAAGCCGAAATATGCGGTTACGAGATTAGAAGAAATATACGATATATTATAAGGATATGGTAAGAATATGGGAAAAATGAAAAAAAATATGATAAAAATAAGAAAAATAGCATATATAATTTTTTTATTAATTTCAGTCGGAAATTTAGGATATTCGGAAATTAACAATGAAAACACTGTCATAAATGAAAATAATATTATAAATGATAAAAATATTATAAAACAAAGTCAGGAAAAAAAAGATAAGAATGTTCAAACTGAAAATATCCGGACTGGAAAAATGGAAAAGATTAAAAAAGAACAGACAGAGAATATTGATAAGCCAATTAAAAATAACGAAGATAAACATATAGGACTGGTTCTCAGCGGAGGAACAGCAAAAGGACTGGCTCATATAGGCATACTGAAAGTACTGGAAGAAGAAAGAGTTCCGATAGAATATGTAACAGGGACAAGTATGGGGAGTATTATAGGCGGGTTATACAGTATAGGCTACACTCCCGAGGAAATAGAAAAAATTGCAATGGAAATGGACTGGCTTTCTCTTTTTAATGATAAAATAGAGAGAAAAGATAAAGGAATAACAAGAAATATGATAGAAGATACAAATACAATGGTTCTTCCTGTAGAAAAATTTATTCCTAAAATCCCTTCAGGAGCAGTGGGAGGGAAAAGTGCGAGTCAAAAACTGAATGAACTTTTTTATGGTGTGGAAAATATAAATAATTTTAAGAATTTTCCTAAAAAATTTGCTTTGGTAGCTACAGACCTGAATACAGGGGAAGGGGTTATGATAGACAAAGGCTCCATTGCCACAGCCATAAGGTCAAGTTTGTCATTGCCGTCAGTTTTTAATCCCGTACAGGACGGAGATAGACTTTACGTGGACGGTGGTGTTGTGAGAAATCTTCCTGTCCAGGATGTGAAAGTTCTTGGAGCCGATTATACTATAGGTGTAAATGTGGGAGAAGGATTTTCCAAGAGAGATGTTCAAAAGCTGAACATAATAGATGTGGTGTCTGATTCGATGACCATTGCAGGGCGTCAGGAAGTTGAAAGACAAATAAGAATGCTTGACTTATATATGGCACCTGACCTTGAAAAAATAGAGTCTTATGATTTTCATAAAATAAAAGAAATAATAGCGGCAGGTGAAAAAGTAGCGAGAAATAACATAGAAAATATAAGAAAATTAAGTAATCCTGTAAGATATGCGGAACTGGAAGAAAAAAGAAAAGAATTTAGAAAAAACTGGAAAGACGAATATATAATAAAAAATGTTGAAATAAGAGGAAACAAAAAATATAAAAGAGCATATTTTGAGAGATACGTGCCGAAAAGCCTTGGAAAAATGAATAGAAAAGATATGGAAAAAATTACCAATGATTTATATAAAAATGGAGATTTTTCTACAGTTTATTATGAAGTAAAAAATAATGAAACATTAATCATTAATGTTCAGGAAAAAGCGGGAGAATATCTGACTTTTTCAGGAAATGCCAATAATGAAGATTTAGCAACTACAAATATAGGAATTCAGGGAAACAGAATAATAAATAATATAGACACGAGATATATTTTAAAAGGAACTATTGCGAATGAATACGGCATAAACGGAACAGGAATAATGTCCATGGGAAAAGATAACAGAATTCTGCTCTTAGGAAGATTTGATTTTAAAAAAGATATTATAAAAAATCAATATTCCGGAGATAATAAATATGAGTTCAATAACAGAAGATTTAAGACAAGTATAGGAATAGGAATGGAATTGAGCAGAAATACACTTTTCCTTTTGAGTGGGGGATATCAGATTTCCCATGTTAAAGGAAATCCTGATGACAGCCTAAACTCAAAATACAAATTTCCATATATTGAAGTTTCGATTACCCAAGATAATAGAGATTCGATAATGTTTCCTACAAACGGAACATATCTGAAAGTCGAGTATACAAAGGCAAATTCTCGGGAAGCTAAGTTTGATGCTTTATATGCCAAAGGAGAGATAAATATTCCTTTAAGAGAAAAAGTAACATTTTCACCGAGTGTAGCATACATCACGAGCAATGGAGAAAAAATTCCTGAAACATACAAGCCTAAGCTGGGCGGTTTTCAGGAAGGGGAATATTCCCTTGAATTTGCAGGACTTCCGACAGACAGATTAAGGGGGAACAGTATATTTGTGGGGAAATTAAACCTTCAATATCAGCTTTCAAGGATTATATTCATAGGAGCCAATGTTTCTTTAGCGACTATTTCGGATAAAAGTTTCAGTTTTGGAAAAGAAAGGAAAGAGAGTTACGGAATAGGTTTCGGAGTGAGAACACCTTTGGGACCGGGATATTTCGGAGTAGCAAAAACACAGGGAGAGAGTATAAAATATTTTCTGAATTTCGGTTATCAGCCAAAAGCATTTAACGAAAATTAATTTTAAATAATAAATAATAAAAGGAGATAGAATGGAAAATAAAAAAGATATAAGAAAGGCACTTTTAGTTTATAATCCAAAGTCCGGAAATGCAGATATGATATTAAATAATTTTGATTTGATAACATCAAAATTTCTGGAAAATAAAATAACACTTACTCTTTACAGTATCAACAGAAAATATGACCGACTGACAGAAGTCCTGAAAAATGAAAAATATGATATTTTAATTTTATCGGGAGGAGACGGAACATTGAGCCGAAGTTTAAGCCAGTTATATAATGAAAGTATTGAATTTCCCGATGTTGCCATTTTTCCTACAGGAACTTCCAACGATTTGGCAAGATCATTAAATTTGGGAGAAAATATAGACGAATGGATAGAAAATGTCATCAATGGAAGTGCCAAGCCTGTAGATTTCGGACTGATAAATGATAAAACGATATTTTTGTCATCCTATGCGGGAGGACTTTTTACGAAAATATCTTACAGTACGGACAAAAATCTCAAGAAAGCTATAGGAAAAGCTGCTTACCATATAACAGGGCTTGGGGAACTGACAAATATAAAAAAATTTGATTTGAATATTACCCTTGATACAGGAGAAATCATATCTGAAAAAGCTATATTATATATGATTTTAAACGGAAAAAGTGTGGGAGGTTTTGACGGAGTGATTGATAATGCCGATGTCAGCGACGGTATGATGAATATTATCATTGTCAAAAATATAGACAATCCTTTTGATATACCTCAAATTTTACTTGACCTTATAAACAGCAATCTTGTCAATAATGATTATGTGAGAACCGTTACCGCTGAAAGCTGTGTAATTGAAAAAATAAACGAAGAAATAGGTATAAGTATAGACGGAGAAGAAGGAGATAATGAAAGGGTAGAAGTTAAATTTATTGGAGATAAATTAAAAATTTTTAGAAAATAGAAGAAGTTTTCCTGTATTCGAAAAACCCGAAAAATTTTAGAAAATTTGAATACGAAATAATAAAATAAAAATTTTGAAGAATATATAAGTAATTTTTGTTTTATTTACAGAATATATATAAATAATCAAAATTATGAATATAAATCTTGTATAATTTGTGGAAATCATATTGGAGTTGGATGTAATAATCTATATGATGGGTTAAATAAGTATAAAGAATGTAGAAAAACAAAAACAAAAGATGAAGCAAAAACTGTTGTAGATGAACTCAAAAAAGAAACAGCCGTTGATACACTTGTTGCTAAATATGGCACATTATCAAAAGCTGACCAAAAAACTGGTGAATTAACTTTTGACTCAACTACTAAAGATGT
>CALIJH010000035.1 GCA_938017765.1 uncultured Leptotrichia sp. | reverse complement strand
CATCAACGATGACTTCACATCAGAATACATTGAGATATTAACAGGGAAAAGAAAAAGGAAAATAAATACAGATTGCAGGAGAAATTGGGACTACCTAAATCCGATAATATGCTCATATCAATGATAACAAGACTTGTAGAGGGAAAAGGACTGGATTTGGTATCTCTCGTAGTGGAAAATCTTTTGAAGTATGATGCCGTTCAGATAGCAATATTAGGAAGTGGAGATAAATTCTACGAAGATTATTATAATTATCTGACTGCAAAATATCCTGATAAATTTAAAGTATATTTGGGATATAATCCCAATCTTGCAAATGAAATGTATGCCGGAAGCGATGCTTTTCTAATGCCGTCCAGATACGAACCTTGCGGACTTAGTCAGATGATAGCAATGAGATTTGGAACAATTCCTATTGTCAGAGAAACGGGAGGATTGAAAGATACGGTTCAACCTTATAATATATATAGTGACGAAGGGAACGGTTTTTCATTTACGAATTTTAATGCAGATGATATGCTTTATACAATAAAAGTTGCCGAGGGTATATATTATGACAAGCCTGAAATATGGGAAAAACTCGTCAAAAGAAATATGTCTTTAGATTTTTCATGGGACAAGTCTGCAAAGGAATATTTAAAGTTATATGAATTAGTAAAGAGCCGTTAAGAATTAAAAGATTTTATCTGACTTTATGTTTAAAAATATCTAAAAATGCCTTATAAATTAAGAGTAACATACTTCTCTAACTTATAGGGCAATTTTTTTATTTAAAAAATTGAGATTTTCTTTGACAAATAACGAGTAAGATAGTATACTTATAAATCTAAGACTATTATTATAAGAAAAATCAAAAAGAAAAATCAAAAAGAAAAATCAAAAAGAAAAATCAAAAAGAATAATTAAAAGATTTCTAAATAGATAATTTTCAACGAAATTAATTAGATAGGAGAATATATGGAAGATATAATGAAAGAAGAAAATGTGAGAGAAGAAGAAAACCCGCTGGGATACAGACCGGTGAAAAAACTTCTGACGTCAATGGCAGTTCCTGCGGTAGTGGCAAATCTTGTAAATGCACTGTATAATATTGTGGATCAGGTGTTCATAGGTCAGGGTGTGGGATATTTAGGAAATGCAGCTACAAATATAGCTTTTCCTATTGTAACTATATGTCTTGCAATAGGATTAATGATAGGAATAGGCTCCGCCGCAAATTTTAATCTTGAATTGGGAAGAAAAAATCCTGATAAAGCAAAACATGCAGCAGGAACAGCAGCCGGAATGCTTATAATCATAGGTATTCTGCTTTGTATTATAATATTAATTTTTTTGAGACCGATGATGATTGCTTTCGGAGCGACTGAAAAAATACTGGATTATGCAATGGAATACACAGGAATTACATCATTCGGAGTGCCGTTTTTGCTGTTTTCCATAGGGACAAATCCTTTGGTAAGAGCCGATAGAAGTCCGAAATATTCAATGATAGCAATTGTCATAGGAGCTATTTTAAACACAATTCTAGACCCTGTGTTTATGTTTATTTTTAATATGGGAATAGCAGGAGCGGCATGGGCAACAGTGATAAGTCAGATTGTTTCGGCACTTTTACTGCTTGGATATTTTACAAGATTTAAATCTGTAAAATTTGAATTGAAAGATTTTATACCTAAGTTCAGTGCTGTGAAAATCATAATATCATTAGGAATTGCTTCATTTATATTTCAGTTTTCGACAATGATTATACAGATAATGACCAACAATCTCTTGAAAATATACGGAAATATATCCGTTTATGGAAGTGATATTCCAATCGCAGTGGCAGGAATTGTGTCCAAAGTAAATGTAATCTTTATAGCTGTCGTAATAGGAATAGTACAGGGGGCACAACCTGTATTCAGCTATAATTATGGAGCAAAAAATTATAAAAGAGTGAGGGAAACTATGAGAATATTGTTGAGAGTTACGTTACTTGTTTCAACGATTACTTTTATCATTTTTCAGACTTTTCCCGCACAGATAATATCTTTATTCGGTTCAGGAAGCGAACTGTATTTTAAATTTGCAGTGAAATATATGAGAGTATTCCTTATGTTTATGTTTATTAACGGAATACAGATTGTCGGCTCGACATTTTTCCCGTCAATAGGAAAAGCTGTAAAAGGGGTAATTATATCGTTGATGAAACAGATATTGGTATTACTGCCTTTGTTGATTATATTGCCTATGTTTATGGGAGTGAACGGAATAATGTACGCAACTCCCGTTACGGATTTTATTTCATTTGCAGTAGCAGTAATTTTCTTAATATATGAATTTAGAAAAATGCCGAAAGAGTAATTCAAGAAAGCAATAAGACAGTAACAAAAAAGAGACCTGTTCATAACGTAGTCTCTTTTTTTATGATATTGTTGTAATTGTCGTATTTTATTTTTTCAATGATTTTTCCTGAGCTTTTACAAATTCAAATGCTTCTTTTCCATTTTTTAAAGCAAGGTCAGTTGCAAATTTTTCAGCTTCTTTAGGAGACATTTTAGCTATTCTTTTGTTTAACTCATTTTGTTCGGCTATTTTTTTATTTTCATAGTCTTTAATTTTATTGAAAAATTCTTTCTGAGCATTGACAGAAGCTTTATTCATAGCAGTATTTACAGTTTCGGATACCCAGTAGAAAGAGTTTGCATCATATTTTCCGCCTTTTACGTGATAAGCATCATAAGTGGCATTTATATTTCCATAATAAGGAATATAAGGTGAATATTTTGAGCTTGCCATTGTGAGCCACATAATTCCTCCTACATTTGCAGGTAAATCTTTTTTGATTTGGAAAATATGAGATTCTATTACATTTTCATTATTTATAGGATATTTGTAATCGTCTCCTTTTTTTCCGTCCATTTGAGGTTTAAATTTTGTATTTTCAAGACGATTTCTCAAAACGCCCATTACGTCCTGTAGACTGATTTTTTTGTCGGAAGATTGGAAAAATTCAAATCTGTCGTCATTATAGTTAATTTTTGCTTTCGGGTTTATTTGTAAAATTCCTGAATAAGCACGCGAACGATTTCTTTCAGCAAATTCAGGTGCGTATGATTTAGCTAAGTGCATTTTTCCATTTACAGCTACGTAACTGCCTGCGTCTTTAGCAACTTTTTCTATGCCGTCTGATTTTATTACATTATTTTTATCATTCAAATCAACAGTTCCAAGAAAAAATGTATTAGGGAAAACTGAAAATTTATCATCAGGATATTTTACAGCAACAAACTGATGTCCTGAATAAATTTCGATATACCACATTTCTTTTTTATCAGCAATTACTAAAATATTTCCTTCAGCAGCACCTTTAGTTTTTATTATTTCGACAAGACGTAAAACTCCTTCTCTTGCAGTTTTTACATAAGGTAAAATAACTGTAGGCATTGCAGATTCAGCGATACCGTCTTTTACATAAGGGTCTATTTTTTTGATTTTGTCATTGGAATCAGCAGAAACTGTAGTATCTATAGCTACACCGTATTCGTTATATCCGGCTTCGTCAAATATACCTTCCTCAGGGGTAACATCAGGAACAGAAAAATATTTAAATCTTTCTTCGGGAAGTGTATAGGTAAATCCGTTACTTGCATCTTTGAATACTGTTCCCGGTTTATTTTTTCCTCTTTCATGGACAACAAAATTCTTGTTATGTTCAGGAGTATCTAAAAAATCCTCATTTCGACCGAAAATAAAGCTCCCGTCTGTCGTCAGTCCTTTACCTACAATGACTCCTGTACATCCAAGAACATATGTTGAAAATTGAGTCATTAATGTAAGTAAAACCATTGCAGAAAATAATTTTTTCATAATTTATCATCTCCTAATTGTATTTAATTATATTTATACATAAAAATTTATTGAAACAAAAGTGAAATCCGAAAAATATAAAGAAAATTTATTTGAAAAAATAAGTCCAATTTCAAAGAAAAACTGCAATATTATTTTTTCAATGATTTTTCTTCATTTTTTACAATTTCATAAGCTGCTTTTCCATTTTTTAATGCGAGGTCAGTTGCAAATTTTTCAGCTTCTTTAGGGGACATTTTAGCTATTTTTTTATCCAGTGCATTTTGTTCGGCAACTTTTTTGTTTTCAAAATCTTTAATTTTTTGTAAATATTTATTCTGTACATCTTTAGAAGCAGTTTCCATATTGATATTTACATTTTCAGCAACCCAGTAGAAAGAATTTTCATTATATTTAGTACCTTTTACATGATAAGTATCATAAGTGGCATTTATATTTCCATAATAAGGAACAAATGGAGAATATTTGGCTCCTGCCATCGCAAGCCAGACAATTCCTCCCACATTTGCAGGTAAATCTTTCTTAATCTGGAAAATATGAGTTTCAATACCGTTTTCATTGCTTATAGGATATTTAGCAGTATCCGTATTTTGTTTTCTTTTAGCCACTGTGAATTTTGTATTTTCAAGACGATTTCTCAAGACAGCCATTGCGTCCTGTACGGATATTTTTTTATCCCTTGTCTGGAATAATTCGTATACTTCATCGGTATAAGTAATACCTGCTTTAGGATTTAAATGCAAAATTCCTGAATAAGCACGTGAACGGTTACCGTCTGTCATTTCAGGGGCATAAGATTTTGCAAGGTGCATTTTTCCTTTTACTGCCACATAACTGCCTGCGTCTTTAGCAACTTTTTCTATATTATCTGATTTTATTACATTATTTTTGTCATTTAAATCAACAGTTCCTAAGAAAAAAGTGTTTGAAAATACAGAAAATTTGTCATCGGGATATTTTATAGCAACAAACTGATGTCCCGAATAAATTTCGATATACCACATTTCTTTTTTGTCTGCGATCACAAGTACATTTCCTTCAGTGGCACCTTTAGTTTTTATGATTTCAGCCAAACGTAAAACTCCCTCTCTTGCAGTCTTTACATAAGGCAGAATAACCGTAGGAATAGCAGATTCTGCAAGGCCGTCTTTTACATAAGGGTCAATTTTCTGAATTTTTTCATTAGCTTCGGCAGAAACTGTAGCGTCTATAGCCACGCCGTATTCATTATATCCCGCTTCGTCAAATATTCCCTCTTCGGGAGTAACATCGGGAATAGATATATATTTAAATCTTTCTTCGGGAAGCGGATATGTAAATCCGTTACTCTCATCTTTAAATATAGTTCCCGGTTTGTTTTTTCCTCTTTCATGGACAACAAAATTTTTATTATGGTCAACGGCTGCTGTAAAGTCCTCATTTCTTCCGAAAATAAAACTTCCGTCCGTCGTCAGTCCCTTACCTATAATAATTCCTGTACATGCAAGGACATATGTTGAAAATTGGGTCATTAAAACAAGCAAAATTAAAAGAAACAATGTATTTTTTTGCTTCATAACTTCATCTCCTATCTTAAAATATTATTCATTTAATTAAAGTATAGTTTGAAAAAATATTTAATAAGGAAAATTTTCCTCTATTTTTTTGTATAATCGGTATATTTTAAATATAAAAAATAATATTTATTCTGTTTGTAAAATTTTTAGTTATACGAAACAGCCGTTTGCTAAGAAAAAATAAAAATGCCAATTATTTATAATTGAAAAAAGGATATAAATATAGTAGAATAAATAGTAAAAAGAATTATTCATTATATCATCAGTTATCATAAATCAAAGAGGAGGAATAATAAATGGAAGATAAAACTTTCGTAATTGTAGGTACTCAATGGGGAGATGAAGGAAAAGGAAAAATAATAGATGTTCTGTCTCCGAAAGCTGACTATATTGTAAGATTTCAGGGAGGGAATAACGCGGGTCATACTGTTGTCGTAAATGACGAAAAATTTATCCTGCATTTATTGCCTTCGGGGATTATAAATTCTGACGGTAAATGTGTAATAGGTGCAGGAGTTGTAGTAGATATCGAAGTTTTGCTCAAAGAAATAGAAGAACTCGAAAAAAGAGGGAAAAAACTTGATAACCTATATATTGATGAAAGAGCCCATATAATAATGCCTTACCATATTGAGATAGACAAGGCAAAAGAAGAAGCAATGGGAAAAAACAAAATAGGAACTACTCAAAGGGGAATAGGACCGTGCTATATCGACAAGATAGCGAGAAACGGAATAAGAATAGGAGATTTGCTTGATACTGAAAGATTTAAGGATAAACTGGAATGGAATATAAAAGAAAAAAATGATATGCTTACGAGATATGGAAAAGAGATATTTGATTTTAATGAATTATATGACAGATTTATGAAACTTGGTGAAAAAATAAAACATAGAATAATAGACGGAGTCCTCGAAATAAATGAAGCAATAGAAGAAGGGAAAACAGTTCTCTTTGAAGGGGCACAGGCATTAATGCTGGACATTGACTACGGAACATACCCTTATGTAACGTCATCTTCACCTACGGCAGGAGGAGTAACTGTAGGTACGGGAGTTTCTCCTAAAAAAATAAACAGAATACTCGGAGTTATGAAAGCCTACACGACGAGAGTGGGAGAGGGGCCTTTTCCTACAGAGCTTAGCGATGAAACAGGGGAAAAATTGAGAACCGTGGGACATGAATACGGAGCGACAACAGGAAGACCGAGAAGATGTGGCTGGCTTGACCTTGTAATAGGAAAATACGCCGTACTTATAGACGGTCTGACTGATATTGTACTGACAAAATTGGATGTTCTTACCGGATTTGATAAAATCAAAGTTGCCGTAGGATATGAAATAAACGGGAAGATCTACAATTCTTATCCAGGAAACTTGAGAAAATCCGAAAATCCGAAAATAATATATGATGAACTTGACGGCTGGAAAGAAGATATTACTAAAGTAAAAAACTATGATGATTTGCCAGAAAACTGTAAAAAATATGTTGAATATATCGAAAAAAAACTGAAATGCAACGTTTCGATGATTTCTGTCGGTCCTGAAAGAAGTCAAAATATTTACAGATATGATTTAATAGATAAAGTAGAAATAAAAAAATAGGAGGAAAATAAATGAAAGATATGAGTATATACTCAAATCCTCTGGCGGAAAGATATTCAAGCAGGGAAATGCTTCATGTATTTTCTCCGGAATTTAAATTCAGAACATGGAGACAGCTGTGGATAAATCTGGCAGAAGCCGAAAAGGAACTTGGGCTTGATTTTATTACGGACGAACAAATAGAAGAACTGAAAAAATATAAAGATGATATTGATTTTGAAAGAGCAGCAGAATTTGAAAAAAAATTAAGACATGATGTAATGGCTCACGTACATACTTACGGAGAACAAGCGAAAAATGCCAGAAAAATAATACATTTGGGAGCTACGAGTGCATATGTAGGAGATAATACTGATTTGATCCAGATAAAAGAAGGATTAATCATAATAAGAAAAAAATTACTTTCATTAATTCAAAAAATGAAAGAGTTTTCTTTGGAATATAAAGCTCTTCCTACTTTGGGATTTACTCATTTTCAGGCGGCACAGCTGACTACTGTGGGAAAAAGAGCCACTCTATGGCTCCATTCGCTACTTCTTGATTTTGAGGAGCTGGAGTTTAGACTGGAAAAATTGAGATTCAGAGGTGTAAAAGGAACTACAGGAACGCAGGCAAGTTTCAAAGAACTCTTTGACGGAGATTTTGAGAAAGTAAAAAAACTGGATAAGCTTGTTACCGAAAAAGCAGGATTTGAAATAAAACAGGGAGTTTCAGGACAGACTTATGACAGAAAAGTCGATGCTCAGATATTAAACCTGCTCTCAAATATTGCCCAGTCGGCTCATAAATTTACAAATGATTTCAGACTGCTGCAACATCTGAAAGAATTGGAAGAGCCATTTGAGAAAAATCAGATAGGCTCGAGTGCAATGGCATATAAAAGAAATCCTATGAGAAGTGAGAGAATATCATCTCTTGCAAAATATGTAATTTCAAGTTCACAGACGGGTGCATTGGTTTTTGCAACACAATGGTTTGAAAGAACGTTGGATGACTCTGCGAGTAAAAGACTATCCGTTCCGCAAGCATTTTTAGCTGTGGATGCTATTTTGATTATATGGCTTAATATAATGGACGGAGTTGTAGTTTACCCTAAAGTTATAGAAGCAAATATCCAAAAAGAACTACCTTTTATGGCTACTGAAAATATTATTATGGAAGCAGTCAGAAAGGGTATGGACAGACAGGAAGTACACGAAATAATAAGGAAACTTTCCATGCAGGAAACAAAAGAAATAAAAATAAATGGCAAACCTAATAATCTCATAGATAGAATTATAAAAGACGGAAGACTTGGATTGAAAGCCGAAGATATGAAAGGAATTTTAATTTCATCAAATTATACTGGATTTGCAGCTAAACAAACAGAAGATTTTATTAAGGAAGAAATTGACCCGATACTTGAGAAATATAAGAATGAGATTGATAATAAAAGAGAAGAATTGAGAGTATAAAAAATAATATCAAAAATTACAAAAAACTATTGACATAATTCGTAAAATAATGTAATATTTCTAAGTGGACAAAATGCGGGAATAGCTCAGTTGGTAGAGCGCAACCTTGCCAAGGTTGAGGTCGCGAGTTCGAGCCTCGTTTTCCGCTCCAAAAAAATTACAAAGAATGAATTTATAATTTAGAGGGATTTAAAATAAGGATTTTTTAATACCTCTTTTTGTTTTAATGCTCTCAAAAAAAATTCAATAATAAAAAATGAAAAATCTCAAAATATTTAAAAAATAACTATTATAGTTATAAAATATTAATGTAAAAAATAAATTTAAGAAAGAGAGAGGATTGAGAAATGAAGAAAATTTTAATTGTATTATCAATGTTATTGCTTTTAATTTCATGCGGAAAAGGAAAGGATAAATCTGACCCGCTTAATTTGGGAGGAAACAAAGATGATAAAAAACAGAGTATGAGTGAAATACAGAAATATAACTCATATATAGGAGTGTACAATGATTTGCTAAGTCTTGACGGAGATATTAACAGTTATTTTGAAGACGCAGGTGATAAAGAGCAGTTTCAAAAACCTAACGGAAGTGTAAGTGTGAATTTTTCAAGAGTAGATGACATAATGAAAAAAATCAAGGAAGCTTCTTCAGCAAAACCTGCTATGGCGGGAGTAGATAAAACTTCCAAAGATTTAGTTCCGGTACTTGAAGAGCTTCTTCCACTTACTCAGGATATGAAAGCTTATTATGACGGAAAAGATTATACAAGTGATAATTATAAAAAAGCTCAGGAATTTCACACTAAATTTTTAGCTGTTGTGAAAAAATATGATGCAGCTGTTCTTCAGTTTAGAGCAGAAATGGAAAAAGTGATAGCCGTACAGAAAGAAAAGGAAGCGAAAGAATTACAAAAAGCAGGAAGAAAGATAGATTATAGTAAAATGCAAATCTTAAGTGTAAGTGAGGAAATATTGTCAGAAATTCGTAATCAAAATCTTAACGGAGCAAACTTTACATCAGGAGACCCTTCAAAATTCAAACCATTACAGGAAAAATTAATTAATATAGTAGCTGAATTTCAAAAAGTTGCTAGAGACCCTGAACAGCTTAAAAAAGAGGGATATGAAAGTTATAAAATAGATAGTTTTATGAGAGAAACAAATGATTTTAAAGCAAGTGTAGCTAATTTTGTACAAAGAATGGAAGCAAAGAAAAAAATAGATAATTTTCATCTGCAAAATAGCTTTTTCCTTGAAAATGAGGACGGCTCACCTGAAAATGTTGTTAAGAGTTTCAATGAACTTGTGGGAGAATATAACAGTTTAAATAGATAAGATTAAAAATGATGCAGTAAAAATTGGAAATTGAAAATATTATAGATAATTAAATAGATAAATTAAAAGATAATGTGTTATGAAAAATCAGATAAAATTAAGGTTTTCCAATAAACATATAGATTAATAAACACATAAATTTAAAAAAATATATAAAAATCGGAAACAGCTTGATAAGAATAAATTTCTTGCTCAATGTTTCCGATTTATTTTTTATAATTCTGATATTTGAATTATAATTCACCTGCAAAGTTATGATGAACTTTCTGAACATCATCGTCATTCTCAAGGATGTCAATAAGTTTTTTTAATTTTTCAGTATCTCCCTCAGAAAGTGTTTCGACTTCTATTGAAGGAACATACTCTATATCAGCTTCAAGCAGGTCATACCCTGCATTTCTAAGAGCCGAAGATACATCATCAAAACTGTCGGTAGTAGTTATGATTTCAAAACTGTCATCGTAAGTCCTCATATCTTCCATACCTGCTTCAAGAGCTGTTTCCATTAATTCATCTTCTACAATTTTATCAGTTTTTTCTATAACAATTACACCTTTTCTGTCGAACATATATGAAACACATCCTGAAACACCGAGATTTCCTCCGTTTCTATCAAAGGCAGTTTTTACTGATGAAGCGGTCCTGTTTTTATTATCAGTCAGTCCTTCGACAATGATTGCAACTCCTCCCGGTCCGTATCCTTCATAGTTTAGTACCTCATAACTCGTAGAGCCGTCAGCTCCCGACCCTTTTTTTATAGCTCTCATAATGTTATCATTAGGCATATTTATAGCTTTCGCTTTTTCTATAGCATGTTTTAATGCTACATTGTATTCAGGGTCTGCTCCGCCTCTTGCGGCAACAGTTATAAGTCTGACAAATTTAGTAAAAGAAGCTGCTCTTTTTCTATCCTGAGCTTCTTTACGTCCTGCTATTGTACCATGTCTTCCCATAAAATCCTCCATTCAAAATATATGAAAGATTATAACATATTTTTTTGAAAAAGAAAAAATTTTTTGCTGTATTTTTATAAGTTATTTTTATCATTTTTTTCTGAATAATATTCGCTTTACTAACTATAAAAAGTAATAATAGAAAAAAGTTATAATTTCAACAAGATATATAATGTTTGTAAGAATAATCTCAATAAGCTGTATGATAATGGTAAAAAAGTCGTTAAATTTTGTATTATCACTTTTTTTATCGATATTTGAGCTTTAATATAGAGTACATATTTAATATTTTTTTACTGCTTAAGTTAAAAATAATTAATAAATAAGGAAAAATAAAGCAAAACAAATTATAATACAAAACAAAGCGAATTATAATCAAATAGCTTTAAATAACTTATAATAAGGAGGGATAAAGATGTTTAAATTATTTAAAATTTTATTTATTGTTTTGACAGTAATGTCATTAGTTGGTTGTAGTAGAGCAGTAATGTGTGAATTGGGGTCATCAACAGCTTGTATAGATTATAATAAATACGGTAATAATTAAGTTTTAATTGTGGGAATTTTCAGCAATAAATTTAATTTAATACTTGCGTAAAAAGATTGGTATATATATTAACCAGTCTTTTTTATTTATTATAAATCTTATTATAAAATTAATTTTTACAATAAAGTTAAATGATAATCGGCTATTATAATTAAAAAAATAAAATGAATTATTTGAAAAATTTAAAAAAAGAAAATAATAAAAATTAGAGAAAGAATTTTTTTAAGAAAAAAAGTATATAATAAAATATAT
>CALIJH010000034.1 GCA_938017765.1 uncultured Leptotrichia sp. | reverse complement strand
ATACCATATTCTTCCATTAAGGAATGTATCTACAGTCCCTTCTTTTCTGTATTTTTCCAGATTATAATTTTCAATTCTGGACATATCTATTTCCTTATTTTTTATAAGATCATCCACTACCTTGAAATCTTTTGAAATAACATATTTTATATCAGGTATTTTTATACTCTTACTATTCCAGTAGTACTCATTTTTTTCAAGTAATATTTCATTTTCCTTAAGGGAAACTATTTTATACGGACCATTAAAGAGAAAACTATCCTGTTTTACAGCATATTTCTCCTTATGAGTATTGTAAAACTCCTCTTTTAATGGAACTGTAATCGGCAATGTCAATATATATTTAAAATACGATACCGGATTTTCCAGAGTGATTTCCAAAGTCCTTTCATCAGTCACTTTTATTCCAAGTTCATTTTCCTGTACTTTTCCTTCGGCTATAACTACTAATCCATATTCATCCTCTTTTTTAATTACAGTTATCTGTCCATTAGATTCAAGAAATGCACCTTCAATATCTGAAACTTTATACACGCCTTTCATTCTTACTTTTGTATAAAAATCAGCCACAGTCATACTTGCTTTTGTAAAATTTTCCGTTATAATCTGACCGTTTTTTACAAGGGATATTACCTGACCGTCAATTATATTTTTTACTCCCGTACTCGTTGTTTTCAGAAAATTTATGGCTGTCATAAGTACTCCCCATATTAATAATACTATTAAAAACTGTACTATTGTAATAGCAGGATTATAAATAACTCCTCCTATAATTCCTCCTAAAACATAGTTCCCTATCTGGTCGCCTGTAGATAGGGGAGCCAGTTGACCTTTACCGTTAAGATTCATAAATAGGACTAATGCTGTAAATCCTATTGTCAATTTTATTGCTATAGATATTATAAATGACATTTTTTACTCCTTTCATCATGGGTTTTTATTATATACCCAATTTTCAATATAATTTAAAATCCATTTTCGTTTTTTAATTTTCAATTTTTTGTATATCTTATTTATCAAGTATCTTAATATCATCCACATATGGTACTGCCATCTCTTCCACAAGTATACTGTTATCTACCCAATGTATCTGATAAAACTTATCTTTAATCTTATATACGGTATGTTCTGTTATTTCTTTTGTATTGACATATATTTCATTTTCCGATACATTAAATTTTTCGGAAAGTCCTCTGATTACACTTGCAGTATTTTTATAGATTTTCTCCTGATTGTTTTTATCCTGAAATTCGCTCATTTTTAACAATCCGAAAAGTATTACCAATATTAGAGCAAGTAAGCTTAACTGTTTTTCTTTTACAGTTATACTCCCTTTGAACCAACGTGTCAGTATAAAGACGAGAAATATGACTATCGCAAACAATACTGCAACCAATAATTTGTCTGTAATAAGTCTACTGTTTTCAAGATAACTTTGACTGTAAAACTCCATTTTTCCTCCTTAAATATTCAATTATTATTTTATTCGGGTTATTCTACTATATAATAAAAAAAATATCAATACTTTAAAAAATTATTTATAAAAAAAGAGACGTACATAGACGTCTCTTATAAGAATATGTTTCTAAAAATTTTTCAATCTTTATTGTCAAATATTGTCAAATTTTCTGAAATATATTCTTTTTTAAATTATTATTTTCCTTTTGCAACTTTGTCAGCTAATTTTTTACCAACTTTGAATTTAACTACTTTTTTAGCTGCTATTTTGATTTCTTTCCCTGTCTGAGGATTTCTTCCTTTTCTTGCAGCTCTTTTTTGTACTCCGAATGTTCCCCATCCAACGAATTGAACAGTTTCTCCTTTAGATAAAGATTTTTCAACAGTTCCTAAAAACTCATTTACTAATTCTTCAGCTCTTTTTTTAGTTTCTCCTGTTGCTTTTGCATAAGCTTCAACAAATTCTTTTTTTGACATTTTATTTCCTCCTAAATATTTTAAGTTGTTATTTATGAACATATAAATACAACTTTATACCAGTATTTTAACCTTTTTTTTGAATTTGTCAAGTAAAAATCTTGTTTTATTTGAATTTTTAATTAAAAATAAATTTTTTATTTACTAAATTTATATTTTAAATTTTGATTTTTTAAAAAT
>CALIJH010000033.1 GCA_938017765.1 uncultured Leptotrichia sp. | reverse complement strand
TTTCCAAATCCTGAGAGCTTTCAGTACCTAATACATACCAAGCCAGCATTACGTCAAAATAACTTTTGTATTCAGCACCATTTTTCAGGTATTCTTTAATATTATACCCTATCATCGACTTTTCCTTTATTTTTCCGTATACTTCCTTTTTCAGCTCATCATTATTTTCATTGTTTAACAAAGCGATATTCTTTTTATTATCACATATTGAAATACCGAACACATTTTCAAAAATAGAAATTTCCTCTTCCATTTCATTTAAAATTTTTTCCGCATCTGCTCGAAGTATTTTTTCTCCTAATATTTTCGTTTCTATCCCATTATTTTCAGAAAAAAACTTATTATCGGACGGATGATTTGTTACTCCTGCGAAAAGAGAAATTTGACCGTTATTATCAATATTTGTAACTGCTCCCTGTTTTTTCATTTCATTTTCGACTGTAGACGCAAATTTTCTAAATTCCATTGCTTTATAAATGGAAAGCAGTTTTTCCAAATCTTTTTTTTCTATTTTCAGCTTACTCTTGTCATATTCCATTTCAATATCCCTATATACTGTTGCCAATTTTCTGCTAAGAAAGGCATTTTCCTTATCTTCTATAAGTTTTTCCTTCCTTTTCCCCTTTATCTCGTCAATATTCTCATACAATCCTTCCAAATCTCCATACTTACGGATAAGTTCCACTCCCGTCTTAGGTCCTATCCCTGAAACGCCCGGTATCCCGTCGGAACTGTCTCCCATAAGTCCGAACAAATCAGGAATTTTATCAGGAGTAACTCCTAAATATTCGACTACATCATCATCATTTCTTATATATCTGAACAAAGATTTTTTATCTCCTTTTCCTAAAAGAGCTATATTTATTTTCCCGTTTACGAGCTGTGCCAAATCTTTATCTCCTGTTACTATGTATACTTCTATTTCCTCTTCCGTATCTTCAGAAAATTTTGCAGCCAAAGTCGCCATAACATCATCGGCTTCATAACCGTCCACTTTGTATTTCGGTATTCTATAGCCATCCAATACCGACATTATCGCATCCTGCTGGGTTATAAGGTCATCAGGCATACTTTCCCTATGAGCCTTGTATGTTTTGAGTTCTTCCGACCTTTTCAGTTCACTTCTTTTTATATCAAGACAGGCGACAAGAAAATCAGGATTAAATTCCTTAATCACTCCTTCAAGGGTATTTACAAATCCATACGTTGCTCCTGTGGGCATTCCTTTTGAATTTCTCATTCCCATAAGTGCAAAATGTGTTCTATACATAATAGCACTTGTATCTAATATAACCGCTTTTTTCATATATTTCCTCTCATTAATTCTCAAATTATTCTCAAAATTTCAACCTGTTTTTTATTATATCATATTTCAGAGATTAACTGCTAAATTTATTTTTTTATTTAAAAATTTTAAAAAATTTCAATTAAAGTCTTGACAAGCAGTATTAATGAGGTATAATTTATAGAAAATAGACTAAAACTTTACATTTATCATATTGACTTTTAAAAAAATATGTAGTATTATTTTATTATCGTAAACAAAGTTAAAATCGATTTATTTTTGTTTAGAAAAATCGATTTCATATTAAATAAAGAAAGGAAAGTAGAGAAATGACAGAACGTGAAAAGCAGATTATCAATCTGATTAAAGAAAATCCTCTCATTACTCAGGAAGAAATTGCAGCAACATTGAATTGTGCAAGAACATCCATTGCTGTTCATATAAGTAACCTTATGAAAAAAGGGGTAATACTGGGAAAAAAATACATCATAAATGAAGATCCTTATATCCTGACAATCGGAGGAACAAATGTAGACATTCAGGGGAAATCATACGGAACTGTTGTCCGTTATGACTCAAATCCGGGGGCGATTACGATTTCTTTTGGCGGAGTAGCTAAAAATATAGCTGAAAATGTAAGCAACTTAGGAATCAGCTCAAAACTTATAACTGCACTCGGAGATGACATATATGGAAGAGATATCAAGGAATACTTGAAAAAACAGAGCCTTGACATTACTGATATATTATTCCTTAAAAATCAGAATACATCCATGTATGTTTCCATTTTAAATGACGATAAGGAAATGGAAATGGCTGTTTCATCTATGGATATATGTAAAAATATTACTCCTGAATTTTTGGATTCAATAAGAAAAAAAGTAACAAATGCAAAACTTATTGTACTTGATACAAATTTGGAAGAAGAAACATTGAGATATCTTGCTTTTCTGAGAAGAAAACCAAATCTTATTCTTGACACTGTTTCTACTAAAAAAGCTGCAAAAGTAAAAGATTTCATAGGAAGATTTCACACTATAAAACCTAACAAAATCGAAGCGGAAATACTTTCAAATATGACAATTTACAGTAATGACGACTTATTAAGAGCCGGAGAATATTTCCTTCACAAAGGTGTAAAAAAAGTATTTATTTCATTGGGATCTAAAGGTGTATTCTATATGAATGAAGAAAAACACGGAACTATAAAAATACCAAGAATCAATACTGTAAGTTCTACAGGAGCAGGAGATGCCTTTGTAGCGGGGATTGCTTACGGTGAATACTATGATTATGATATAGAAAAAGCTTCAAAATTCGGTTTAGGAGCTGCTTTGCTTACTTCATTGAATGAAAAAACAGTTAGTGAGCATGTAAATGTAAAAAATGTTGAAAATATTATAGAGGAGATGGAAATATAAATGCTGGAAAAATATCTTGAAATCAGTGAAGAAGTAAAAAATGCACTAAAAAATAATAAACCTGTAATAGCCCTTGAATCTACGATTATATCTCATGGAATGCCTTACCCTCAAAATGCTGAAACTGCACTGAAAGTTGAAAGTATAGTCAGAGAAAATGGAGGTATTCCTGCAACTATAGCTATTATAGGAGGAAAATTAAAAGTAGGATTATCTCCTCAGGAAATTGAATTATTAGGAAAAGAAGGAGAAAAAGTCATTAAAGTTAGCAGAAGAGATATCCCTTATATTATTGCAAATAAATTGAACGGAGCTACTACTGTGGCTTCAACAATGATTATTGCAAATATGGCAGGAATTAAAATTTTTGCCACAGGAGGAATTGGAGGAGTTCATAGAGGTGCTGAACATACTATGGATATTTCTGCCGATTTGCAGGAGCTTGCCAATACTAACGTAGCTGTCATCTGTGCGGGGGCAAAATCCATACTTGATTTGGGACTGACACTGGAATATCTTGAAACTAACGGAGTTCCCGTTTTAGGATATAAAACTAAAGAGCTTCCTGCCTTTTATACAAGAAACAGCGGTTTTAATTTAGATTACGCTATCGATACTCCAAAAGAGTTTGCTGAAATACTTCATGCAAAATGGGAGTTAGGACTAAAAGGTGGTGCTGTTATAGCAAATCCTATTCCTGAAGAATACTCAATGGATAATAAAATTATTTCAAAAGTTATTGAAGAAGCTGTAGAAGAAGCTGAAAAATTAGGAATAAAAGGAAAGGCATCGACACCATTCCTGCTTGATAAAATTCAAAAACTGACAAGCGGTTCAAGCTTGAAAGCAAATATTGAGCTTGTGTTCAATAATACAAAACTTGCTACAGAAATTGCCAAAGAATTATGTAATTTAAAATAAAAAAAGAGCTGTCTTATAAGATAGCTCTTTTTTTATTTTATACTATTTTTTATACTGTATATTTTTGAAGATAGTATTTTTTAATCTTTCAAATTTGTATCAGTTAATTTACAAAATATGTATAAAAATATTATATTAATATTAGTAGATAGCTCTAAATCCTAATCCTCCTCTTACATTTTTACCTTTTGTATCATATCCTCCGTTTAATGTTACTCCAAATCTCTGGTTTTCTATTCCGATATTCAGGTCAGCCTTAAAGTTTCCTTTTCTATCGTCTTTTTCTCCTCTTATATTAAACCAGTCTGCTTCTGTATACGCTACTCTTCCTTTATTTCCTACATTACCTACTTTTCCTAATTCATTTTCATAACCTATTCCCAATGTTGTTACAAAAGTAGTTTTTACCGCCATTGGCTGTTTATACTCAAATTCTATTCCTAATTCAGGTCTGATTGAATAATAATCATTTCCTTTTACTTCCAATCTCACTTCTCCTGATTTTTCTTTTATCGTATTAAACCTTCCGTATTCAAATTTTAAACTTCCATATGGTCTGATACTTGTTCTTTCACTCGTTCTAAATTCTTTACTCAGTTCATTTTTAATCGCTGCTCCGAATACCGTATAGTCTGATTTAGCATTGAAGATTTCATCTACTACAAGATATTTTCTATGCATACTGTTTCTTGATATGTAACCTTCTCCTGATATTGTCCATTTCAGACTTCCATTATTATCGAATGCTTTAGATTTAAATATTCCTAATTTCAACATTGTCTGATTTTCTTTTGAGCCACCTATATCTTTAAATTTAAATCTATTATGCACTGCTCCTCCGTACCAACCTGTACTGTTTCCAAGTTTCAACGTTTCATCTTCATGTAAATAGGCAAATCCGTAAGCATTACTTTTATAGTCTATTATCCCTGCCGTATCTGTTTTATATTCATCTTTCATTCCAAATATTTTTATCTTATTGGACTGTTTGGACTTAGTATCCCACTCTTTTCCAAGATGATTTATTTCCTTTTCAAGTAATCTGGACGTTCCGTAAGTTCTTTGCTGTATATTTGCATACTGATGTCCCATCATTTCATCAAAAGCCTGAGTTAGCAACGCCTGTTCATTTTTACCGATACTGTTTAATTTGTTGAACAGCTGTTTTTCTCTTGTTCCTACTGCTTCAACGCCATATCTCTGTTCCAGTCCGTCTGCAAAATTCCATGCATTTTCAGTTTTAGCTACAAAATCAGTATACGGGATTTTTGCCATTATTGCTTCTTCAGGATAACCGCTATATCCTGCTATAGGTTTTACAGTCCATGTAAGCGATCCTGATATTGCATTTAGTGTCTGTGCCGCTGTCCCTGTCATCTGCATATACGGAGTTACATATGGTCCTAATATATTTCTTCCTATTTTTATAGCTTTACTTGTGGACACTTCTGCTGCTTCTGCTCCTATTATAAGGTCATTTTCAATACTTGGATTAAATCCGTCTACCCAATTTATAGGATTTGTTCTTCCCAATGTATCGACATAAATCCCTACATTTGAAAATGCATAATTTCCTGTCAGAGGATTAGGTCCCGGTGTCAAATCATGGATAGGTACAACTTTTCCGTTAATGGTTACTACTCCTGTAGGAGATATTTCTGTTCCACCGGCAGACGCTCCGATATTATTATTAATATCTTGGTCTTCCCTACGTGATACCGCTCCATTAGATGCATTTACGGCATTTTCTATATCAGCTGTACTTAAAGGATTTCCATTTTCATCAGTTGCATTTTTATATCTTACACCTGCCGAACCTGTTCCCGATATATTAATAGTTCCGTAATTTTTTATAATACCGTTTCGTACATATATTCCATAAGAGCTTCTTGCGTCAATATCAATCAATCCGTGATTTTCCAATGTTGCTCCATTTAATACCGCTATCCCTATAAGATCACTTTTATTTCTATCTCCGCTGTAGTTTCCTGATTTTATAACTCCTGTAGCTCCTACATACCCTGTTGCATGATTACTCAGGTACATTCCGTATGCTCCTCTAAGTTCTCCTGAAGACGCTAAATTTATTATTCCGTAATTTTCTGCCCTTGAACCTGCTCCTTCGGCAAACATACCTATTCCATAATTTCCTGTAACATTTATCGTATGACCCGCATTATTTATGACTTTTCCACCATTTTTTGCAGCCATTCCTATTGAGTAATAATCTCTTGTAATATCCGACATTCCTACTATTATATTTCCTTCGTTATAAACAGTACCCGAAGTTTGAGCGTAAGCTCCTACGCTTCCTATTCCGCTTCCAAAATTTACCTGTCCTTTATTAGTTATATTTGCTCCGTTTACAGCATAAAATCCTGTACTTTTTTCGGCTCCCGATTTCAGATTTACGGATGTTTCACTTATTACTGTACCTAACGGTCCTGCTTTATATAAATATACGCTTTCTGTTCCAAGGTTGACTTTGGATCCTGCATTTCCTGTATAATTATTGGTTCCATTACCCAATATTGCAAATCCGAACGAGCTGTCTCCTATATTTATATCAGAAGAATTATTTATGATTGAAGCATTATTATCTCCAAATACACCTACTGAAGAATTTCCTGTATTTATTGTTCCGTTTACATTTACAATTCCTGACTTCTTATATATACCCAATCCTTCATTTCCTACTGTTATCGGTGCAGAAGATGTTACCGTTCCATTTTCGGAATATATTCCTAAAGATTTTTCTCCAACGTTTAATATTCCTCCTAAATGATTTACTGTTCCTGCATTCGGAGCATATATAGCTATACTTGGGTCATTTTTATCTGTAGAACTTCCTACTGTTATATTTCCGTTATTAGTTATTGTGACCGGAGAGTTTCCGTATACATGTATCCCTATAGATTTATCTCCCGACATTGTTATTGCTTTGTTTGAAGTTACTGACTCATTTGTATATATTCCTTTTCCCGTAGCTCCGTTTACAGTTTCTATACTTCCTCCGTTATTGGCATTTACAACTGTTCCATCTGCATATATACCTACTCCATTATTTCCTATTTTGATTATGGAGCCGTTATCAGTTATATTTCCCGTTTTTACTGAACGGTTTTTAATCTGTGAATATACTCCTATTCCACCTGTTCCTGACGACACATCTATGGAAGATCCGTTTTCCAGTATAATCGAATTAGGTCCCAATGCTCCTGCAATATTCTGGCTTTCATCATCTAAAGCCAGTATTCCTATAGATGAACCATTTCCTACAGATTTTATATTTCCTCTATTTACTATATCTATTCCCCTGTTACCATTTGTAGGAGCAGCTCCTCTCGGAGTATCAGTTACACCCAGATAGTTTATTCCTGCTATTCCTACTCCACCATTTCCTATTTCAATAGTTCCGCTTGTATCATTCAAAGCTAATGCTCCATTTGACCCTATAATTGCTGTAGAATTATCTCCTATTGTTTTCAAAATACTGTTATTATATATTTCTGAAAATTCTCCGACAATTCCTGCCATTCCTGCTCCTGTCAAATTGATTGTTCCGTTATTCGTCAGTTTAACTTCGTTTCTCGAATTTCCTGAATTTGACTGGGCTATCGCAACTTTGGATTTTTTTACTTTTTCATCAGTCGTATCCGCTGTTGTCAATGCTCCTGAACCTCTTATCGTTTTTCCATTCATCAAAGTTATACTTGAAGAAGCAAATTCGGAATTTAAATATCTGTCATTTTTATCATCCAAATTTGAATCCATATCCATTTGAAGATTTACTTTCGTAGACTTTGTAGTTATATAATTTCCTGAAGTTCCTCTTATAACAATTCCGGGTTCTATTTCATAATCTCCACTTACATTTCCGGCAGCATTAGGAACATTTGTCAATAATAATGGAGTTGTGCCGTCTCCTTCGATAACACTTAATGTAGCTCCATCCTGCAATGTCAGATATATTTTACCTGTGCTTCCGGGTTTTACTGTTCTATTCAATAAATTTTCATTTTTAAAGTAAAATGCATATCCTCCTCTTTTGATAGTCGCCGTATTATTTCCTGCCAGCTCCAGTTGAGAATAGTTATTATTAAACTTTATTCCGTAAAATAACAGTGTATTTTCATCTACTTCCATATTTGTCATATTGTTCAGTTTTATATCCGAACCTCCGTTGGCAAAAAGTCCTACACTTCCTTTACCTGACACTTTTAAAGTTCCATTATTGAGTGTTGTAGTTGCAAGATTTGAATATCCTGTTATATTTCCTGAATGGTCATAAATAGGAATTCCCGCAGCATAAACTCCCACATTCTTTTGTCCCGAAACAGTAATTCCTCCTCCATTCATCGTATAGCTTCTTCCGTTGTTATATACCCCTATGGAGTTATCCCCTGTCATTTTTATATTACTGTTATTACTTACTCCTGAACTTTCTTTTATTGTTCCGCCTCTTTCTCCCTGACCTTCTACAACTAATCCTATGGAATTTTTAGTATTTACAGTAAGATTGGCATTATTTTCAAATTCTCCTCCTTTATACGCCATAAGTCCAAGCATATTATATCCTGTATTTGCAGTTATTCCTACTGTTATAGGAGTTGAATTTTTTACTTTTACAGGCTTATTCACATCAAGGTTATCCTCAGCAGGAGCTCCTGCTACTACACTGTTGATACTTCCATTGGCAAGCATGACTATGTTATACATATCATTATTATTAGCGTCCTTATTTCTGTTTTCCATAGCTGTCACAGTAAAATTACTTTTAGCAAGGTCTATTCCGAATTTATCAGTTCTGAATAACACTCCACCTTTAGCATTTTTTGTAAAATCTATTGACTGAACATGGCTATCCGTTATTACAAAATCATTTTTAGCTCTTGTCAGACCTGTAGTCATAAAATTTTTATCAAATTCAGTTCCCTGCATATAATCAGACTTTCTTAATAATCCTACATTTTCAGTTCCGCTAAGCAGTATATTCAGATTATATATGTTTCCTATCGGATCTGTATTGGGTCTTGCCGTCAAATATGATTTTGCTCCGTCAGCCGGCTGAGAGCCTAATTCTCCTGCCTGATATTTACGTACCCTTTCAGAACCTGTTATTAATTTTGATACGGATACTCCTACATTGTGGCTTCCGTTTACTGTTATCCCTTTTGAATTTGGATCATTCAGACTACCATCTATCACAGTTTCATCATAATATATTTGCGAATCTCTGGCTGTCTTGAAAATATTAGGTATTCTCAGCCCGTAACTTCCTTGTATTCCTGAGTACACAGGATCTACCGATGTATCAGGGTCATCACTGTTTACTTCGATATTCCCTACTCTTGCATAAATATTCAGAGAGCCTTTATTATTGTAAGCAGGTAATTTCCCTTTAGGATTGGGAGTAGCTCCCGATATATTATCCGACTGATACGCAGTTCCCTGTATATCTGCTCTGAAAGTATATTCAGCAAAATCCATACCGATACTGTCTATTGCATTTACTTTTATAGTTCCTCTGTTTTCAAGAGTTGATTCCCAAGGTGCCTGTCTTCTGTATTTCCATTTAGCACTCGAAACTCCTATCGAATCAGTGTCTCCGTCTCCCAAATACCATGCTCTTTCTATTCCCGCATTGGCATTTGGATCATTAGGACTCAAAGTATGCCCGTAATCTCCATAATCTTCTATCATGGCAGTCATACCTATCACATTACTTGCGAGCCCGCCTGTTTTTGCACTTGTCTTTTCCAAAGTCATAGTTCCCTTGTTTATAGCTCTCGCAGCTATAGATCCGTATGCCTGATGTTCTATCCCTATTGTCATATGAGGAGCCGCTCCTGCATTTTTAGGATTAGGCGTCAGCATTTTATCTTTATAACCGTCTCTTCCCGACACTTTTAAATCCGCTTCCAAATTAAATTCTACTGTCCTGTTTACACTTCCATAAGCATGATTTACACTTATTACTCTTATTGTATTTGTTCTTACAAGACCGTTTGAAGTATTTGTCCACGGTTCCTGAGTATGATTTTCAAATTTTAAAGTTTTTCCTGCTCCTCCTAACGTAAATCCGTCGGTCAGCACATTTAAAAATACTTGTTGGGAAGAAGCTCCATATTCCCTGTAATTCGGGTCTGTTCTCGGTCTCCAGTTAGTATTTATAGGAAATTTACGATCCGTTCTCGTAATCGAATCATCTAAAAATCCTAATCCCGGACTAACAGTGCTTTGAGAATATTCACTTGCAACAGGAGCCCCTGACGTATGAACATAACTGTATACTGACGAAGTAGTTCCATGTACTCCTCCGTCAGCAGGTCTGTTTGCTCTGCTTCTGTTGTCACTATGTCCATCCCATTTATACTGTCCTGTTCCTGAATATCCTGTATCCTGTATTTTTATATCGATTTCATTATCTATCAAATCCACATTACTGTTGGATACGATATAGTTCTGATTTGTATTCAGACCTATTTCCTGACCTTGTGCAAATCCTGTAGATACTTCATTCAAGGCAGGAGGCTCAAATACATTCGGCTCCAATTTATTTACCTTTATTTCTTCAAAACTTACTGTTTTTACTTCAGGTATTGTAAAATTCACATTTGGCTGTATTACAGTAGGATTTATATTTAAATTGGGCAATGCAGGTGTGTTTATACTTATAACGGGTTCAATTATAAAAGGAACTCCCGCATCAGGTACAGGTAATGTCCCCACTAATCCATAATTAAGCCCGTCTCTCTGATTACTCAAAGAAGAAGTAGGATCTGAACTTATTCCGATATTTTCTATTACTCTCTTATATGTCTTTCCATATGGAGAAACGTTTGCTGACCACCAGTTACCTCTTTTATATACTCCCTCATAAGGATATTTCTCTTTTTTATCCCCTTTTCCTTTAAACGTTCCTCTCCAACTGTTGTAAAAATAATTCATCCCGTACTGCCAGCTACTCCACGGAGATTTCACTACATGATCTCCCTGCTCCATCAACTGGATTAACTCCAGATTTGCATTTTTCAATAATTTATTATTTTCCTTTTTTGCCCTTTTAAAAGTTGTATGCATATCATTTATTGAAGTGTTTAATTCTTTCTTTGTTTGATTTATTGCATTTTCCGTACTTTTTACTTCAGGCGATGTCAGACTGTCCGAAAATGATAATAGTCTAACTAACAGAAAACTCAACAGCAATCCCTTTGTATATTTAATATCTTTACATCTTTTTGCTAAAGCTCTTAAGCTTTTCTCCATTTCTTTTAAATTGTTGCTCATTCTTATTCCTTTCTATTTTCTTTGATTTTTTTTAATTTATTCTTTTATTTTCATTCTTTATTTCCTATTTTTCAATTAGAAATTTTTATGATTTACGATTATTATAACAAATATTTTTAAAAAAAACAATCAAAAAAATTCTATAAAAAAGAGCTTTTCTCATTTTTAAATCTTAAATTGAACGCATAATCAATATTAGATACTTTAAAAGTTTAAATAACGTTTTTTAAAAAAGGCTATTTTAAAAATAGGAAATTACACAACGAAATAATATTTATTGCATAATTTCCTGATTTTAAAATAACCCTTTATTATTTATAATCTGCATAATTAAAAGTAGCAATTCCTGTAATAGGTCTCCTTATTATTCCTATTATTTCAGGATTTCTATAATGATTTTCCACAGAAAAATATATCGGTGCAATAATTGCCTCATCAATTAATATACGTTCAGCTTCATTTATTTTCCTGTCTCTTTCCCTACTGCTTTCCATTGATGAAATTTCATTCACAATCAGATTATATTTCTTTTTTGACCATACATCTTGATTTTTACCGTCCTCTTTTTTCCATCTTTCCAAATACGACAAGGCGTCATCATATTTAGGAGACCATGTATTGAGAACTATATCATAATTTCCTGCCCTTGTTCTGCTCAATCTTTCCTTAAAAGAAACTGTCGTTACTTCCGTTTCAATATTTAACTTTTTTCTTAATTCTTCCTGTAAAAACTGTATTTCAAGTATTTCAGGGTCGGAATTTCCTGACAGAAATCGAAGTTTCAGCTTTTTTATTCCTAATTCTTTCAATGCTTCTTCATATAATCTTTTCGCTTTTTCAATATCATTATCCTTGAAATAAGCATTATCAGGATAGTTTTCCCTGTATTTCCCCTTATACCCTGTAATTATACTGCTTATAAGCGACTTCGCGGGAATAGAGCCGTCCTTTTTTATTTCTCTGACATATTTTTCTCTGTCAACAGCAAGGGAAATAGCCTGTCTTAATTTCCTATTTTTCAGATATTTATTATCCAAGTTAAAATCCAGATACCATATTCTGCCATTGATAAATGTATCGAGTGTTTTTTCTTTTCTATATTGCTGCAAATTATAGTTTTCAACTCTGGACATATCTATTTCTTTATTTTTTATCAAATTATCTACAGCTTTAAAATCTGAAGAAACAATATATTTTATTTTAGGAATTTTTATATTTTTACTGTTCCAATAATTTTCATTTTTTTCAAGGATAATTTCATCTTCTTTGAGTTCAGTTATTTTATATGGACCGTTAAACAGAAAACCGTCAGGTTTTACAGCAAACTTATCTCCTTTTTCCTTATAGAATTTCTCTTTCAAAGGAACCGCTATTGGCAAAGTCAATATATATTTAAAATAAGGCACAGGTTTTTCAAGTTCTATTTCAAGAGTTTTGTCATCTAAAGCCTTTACTCCCAATTCTTTTTCAGACACTTTACCTTCATAATATTTTTCCGCATTTTTTATCGAAAAAAGCATTTCAGAAAACTGAGCTGCTACTTTCGGGTCAAGAACTCTCTTAAATGCAAATAAAAAATCATTTGCCGTTATTCTGCTGCCGTCGCTCCATTTTGCACTTTCTCTGATTTTAAAAGTCAGTTTATCCGCTGATTCGGTAAAACTTTCGGCAACTCCTCCTGTATATTCGCCTTTTTTATCGAGTACAAGTAACCCCTCATAAATAGATGAATCCACTTGTACCGCTATCATCTCGCTGAACAAATGGGGGTCAAGAGTATTATAATTACTTCCTAAATTAAATATTACAGCTGTTTCTTTATTTTTTTGTCCCTTATTTTTTTCTGAAATTCTTTCAGAAAAAAATATTCCTATAGTAATTACTATTCCTATAATTAGCAATATCAGCAAATTTTTCTTCATATTTTTTGCCATTTTACAATTCAATCCTTTTTTATTACAAATATTTTTTTATTTCTTCGACTTTATCCAGTCTTTCCCAAGGTAAATCAATATCGGTTCTGCCGATATGACCAAATGCGGCTAAATCCTGATATCTGAACTTTGGATTTCTCAATCCTAATTCTTTCTGAATTCCTTTAGGTGTAAGGTCAAATATTTTTCCCACAATTTCTTCTATTTTATTTTCATTGACTGTTGAAGTACCAAACGTATCGACTCTTATAGACACAGGTTCTACCACTCCTATGGCATAAGACAGCTGTACTTCACATTTCTCTGCAATACCTGCCCCTACTATATTCTTAGCTATCCATCTCGCCGCATAAGCAGCCGATCTGTCGACTTTTGACGGGTCTTTTCCCGAAAATGCTCCTCCTCCGTGTCTGAAATATCCGCCATAAGTGTCTATTATAATTTTTCTCCCTGTCAATCCTGAATCTCCGTGAGGTCCCCCGATTACAAATCTTCCTGTCGGATTTATATGAAATTTTTCTACTTTTCCAAAATCCATATCGTATCTATCAAGAACAGGTTTTATAACAAATTCTTTCAGTTCTTTTTCAATCTGTTCTCTTGTTACATTTTCATCATGTTGTACGGAAAGAACTACTGTATCTACATTCAATACTTTTTTCCCTGTTTCATCGTAAGCCAGTGTAACTTGAGCTTTCGCATCGGGTCTTGCCCATTTTAGAGTTTTATCTCTCGTAAGTTTTGTAAGGAGTATTATAATTTCCCTTGCCAGTGTCATTGCCAGCGGCATAAGTTCTTTCGTTTCATTTACCGCTCCTCCGAACATTATTCCTTGGTCTCCTGCTCCTCCGGTATCCACACCCATTGAAATATCAGGAGATTGAGAATGAATTGTATTCATAACGCCACAATCGGAATCAAAACCCATTCCCGGCTTGTATCCTATCTCTTTGATTTTATTTCTTACAATATCCTGTATGTCAATATATGTAGTAGTTGTTATTTCTCCTCCTACTATTACCAGTCCTGTTGTAGCAAACGTTTCGCAAGCTACTCTTGCGTTAGGATCGTCTTTCAGGCATGCGTCCAGCACTGCATCGGATATTTGGTCACATATTTTGTCCGGATGTCCGGGAGACACAAACTCTGATGTAAAATAAACTTTTTTAAGCATTTCGCTTCCTCCTTAAAATTTTTTCAATTTATTTCAAGAATTTTTTCTAAAAAAAAACTCTTCGCCAAGAAGAGAATAATAATTCTTATCTTCGCATTATTATATGCCGGGAATTGGCACCTTATATTTTCATATAGGTTGCCGGGTACTAATAACGAGCCACGTCTCTCATACCTCTCTTGATAAGTTGCATATTAAATTGTAAGTTTATTATAATACATTTTCTTTATTATGTCAAAATTTTTTATTCGTATATGAGAAAATCTTTTTATCTTCGTTATTTCTTAAAAAGATAACTCAAAAATAAGTTATTGTCCGATTTTTTATATTCTGCATTCTTTTTATATTCTATATTTTATTTCAGTTTTTTAAAAATTCTAATCTTTTAAATTCCCAAAATTATATAACTGCTGTCCAATAACTATTCTATTTCAGTTCTTCCTTCAAGGGATTTTCCTAATGTTGCCATATCCGTATATTCTATATTTCCTCCCATAGGTATACCGCTTGCTATTTTTGAAACTTTTATTCCTTTTTCTTTTAATATTTTTGTTAAATACAGATTTGTTGTCTCCCCCTCCAAATCAGGATTTAAAGCTAATATTATCTCCTGAACTGTACCGTCAAGTCTTTTTAAAAGTCTGTCTATATTCAAGTCATCAATGGTAACACCGTTTAAAGGGTCTATTTTCCCACCTAATACATGATAAAGTCCGTTATATATTGCCGATTTTTCAAAAGCAGTTATATCTCTCACTCCTTCAACGACACATATTATATCTTTATTTCTTTTTTCATTTGAACATATTTCACAGACATCATTTTCAGACAAATTACCGCAAATAGAGCAGTGTTTTATATTCTCGTAAGAATCTTTTATTGTATAAAGCATATTTTCTATTTCCGAATTATCCTTTTCAAGAATATCAAAAGCTATTCTTGCAGCACTTTTTCTGCCTATTCCGGGTAATTTTGCAAAGACATTTATCAAATCATCCAATTTTTTCATTTTTCACCTTATTTTTCAATAAAAAAAATTTAATTAATAATAATTATCTCAAAAGCGGAATTATTGTCTTAAAACAATATAAAATCCATACTTTTGAGATAATTATCAATATTTTTTATTTTTAATTTTCTCCAATTCTTTCAACTTTAAATGTATTTGTAGTTCCTGTTTCAGATATTCCTGTAACTAATACTACTAATTCCCCTCTTTGTACTTCTTCGTGTTTTGCAGCCACTTCTTTTGCTCTTTCAAAGAAATCATCAGTTTTATCAAGATTTTTCTCAACATATGCTCTGACACCTCTTACTAATGAAAGCTGTCTTGCTGTCTGTTCGCTATCAGTCAAAGCTATTATAGGTACAGTAGGTCCATATTTTCTAAGCATTCTCGCAGCTCTTCCTGATTTCGTCCAACAGATTATGAGTTTTGCATCTAATATTTGAGTAGATTCTACTGCTCCTATAGAAATTGCTTCGGTTACAGTAACAGTTCCTGTTTTAGGTACTATAGGATTTTTAAATTTTTTAAATTCATCTGTTCTTTTGGAAATACTTGCCATCATTTGTACAGCTTCTACAGGATATTTACCTTTTGCAGATTCTCCTGACAACATAACTGCATCAGTTCCGTCAAGTATGGCATTTGCCACGTCTCCTGCTTCAGCTCTTGTAGGTCTTGGATTTCTTATCATAGAATCCAACATTTGAGTAGCCGTAATTACAGGTTTTCCTGCTGCATTACATTTTCTAATCATCATTTTTTGAACAAACGGTACTTCTTCGGCAGGAATTTCCACTCCCAAATCCCCTCTGGCAACCATTATTCCGTCACTTAATTCAAGGATTTCATCGAAGTTATCCACACCTTCCTGATTTTCTATTTTAGGAATTATTTTTATATTTGCTCCTCCGTTTTCATCCAGCACTTTTCTAACTTCGGCAACGTCGGAAGCTTTTCTTATAAATGAAGCCGCAACAAAGTCTACTCCCTGTTCACAACCAAATTTCAAGTCAGCTATATCTTTTTCAGCTAATGCAGGCAATCCTACAGAAACTCCGGGCAGATTCACTCCTTTAGTTTCTCCCAATTCTCCTGTATTTCTTATAGTACATACTATTTCATTTCCTTTTATTGAGTCCACCTCAAGACCTACAAGCCCGTCATCCAGCAGAACAACATTTCCCGGTTTTAAATCATTTACTATGCCCGGATAGGAAACAGATATTTTATCTTTATTTCCTACATAAGAATAATCTGTTGTAATTGTTATTTTATTTCCTGCTTCAAGTAATATATCTTTTCCGCCTTCCAATTTACCCGTTCTGATTTCAGGCCCTTTAGTATCAAGCAATATTCCTATATTTTTACCTGTCTTTTCCATTACTTCTCTAATTCTTTTAATTCTTGTTCCATGTTCCTCAAAATCTCCGTGTGAGAAATTCAATCTCATTACATTCATTCCACTTTCAACTAATTTTGTAAGCATTTCCACGCTTTCAGTTTTTGGTCCTATTGTACACACGACTTTTGTCATTTTTATTTTCATTTTTTATCCTCCTTTAAAAATCTCTTATAATTTAAAATATATTATAATGAAAGCATATTAGCTATTGCATAATCTGCAAAAGAACTTTTTGTATAATTTTCCCAAGCATAAGCTAAAGGGTGAGTAGTTACTTTTTCACTTTGAAGTCCTACCATAAGTCCGCCTTTTCCTTCAACGAGCAATTCCACTGCTTTAACACCCAGTCTTGTAGCAAGTATCCTGTCAAATGCTGTAGGTGCTCCACCTCTCTGAACATGCCCCAATATTGTTACTCTTATATTTGTATTTACCTTTTTGGAAAGCTCTTTTTCTATTTCCACTACGTTTCCTACACCTTCGGCGACGATTATTATATCGTATAGTTTTCCTTCTTCTCTTCTGAACTTAATAACTTCCGCCAAATCATCGATAGACGACTCTACTTCAGGAATGAGAACACCGCTGGCACCTCCTGCTATCGCAGAATATAAAGCGAGGTCTCCGCAATTTCTTCCCATAACTTCTATAAGATAAGTTCTTTCATGAGAAATTGCCGTATCTTTTATTTTTGATATGGCATCAAGTATAATATTTAGAGCCGTATCATATCCTATTGTATAGTCAGTTCCCGCAACATCATTATCTATCGTTCCCGGTATTCCTATTGTCTTTATTCCGTGTTCTTCATACAAATAATGTGCCCCGTGAAAAGACCCGTCTCCACCGATTACGACCAGTCCTTCTATTCCTCTTCTTTTCAAATTTTCTGCTGCCTTTGCCCTGATAGCAGGGTCTTTAAATTCAGGAAGTCTTGCAGAAAGAAGTATAGTTCCTCCCTGATCTGCGATTCCGCTTACACTTAATGAAGACATCTGGAATATCTGGTCTTCATATAGCCCCTTGTAGCCTCTCTTTATTCCGAAAACGTCAATTCCTTTAGTCATAGCCGATTTAGCCACGGCTCTGACAGCAGTATTCATCCCTTGGGAGTCTCCTCCACTTGTTAAAACTGCGATTTTTTTCATATTTTATCTCCTTATCTCCTTTTCATTACAAATTATTAACGCTTAAATAGTATCATTTTTTTCCATTTTTTTCAATGAATATTTTTTACAACAAAAAAAACTTTTAAATTATTTTGAAATTTAAAAGTTTTTTATTAAAAATTTATTTTTTAATTATTCCTCATTTTGCTCATTTTCTTCGAATTCAAAATATTCTCCCATATTTCTAAATTTTTGATATCTTCTCTCAAGCAACTCTTCTATTGTGAGTTTGTCTATTTTCTTAAATTCTTTCAGAACAGCCGCTTTCAAATTTTGAGCAGTTTTTCTGAAATCTCTGTGAGCTCCTCCCAGAGGTTCTTCTATTATTTCATCTATCACTTTCAGACCTTTTAGATTTATAGCATCCATTTTCAAGCTTTTTGCCGCTTCCGCAGCTTTCGTCGCATCGTTAAAGAGTATGGAAGCACAGCCTTCGGGAGATATAACCGAATACACACTATTTTCAAGCATTAGAACCGAATCTGCGACACCTATCCCCAATGCTCCTCCACTTCCTCCTTCTCCTATAACTACAGAAACTATAGGTACTCTAAGACTGAACATTTCCGACAGATTTTTCGCGATAGCTTCTCCCTGCCCTTTTTCTTCAGCTTCAATTCCGGGATATGCTCCCGAAGTATCTATCATAGTAAGTATAGGAAGTTCAAATCTTTCAGCCATTCTCATCAATCTCAATGCTTTTCTGTATCCTTCAGGACTTGCCATTCCAAAGTTTCTAAACATATTGGATTCCAAATCCCGCCCTTTCTGATGTCCTATTATCATTATATTATATCCGTCTACTGATGCTAAACCTCCGATTATTGCATGGTCATCTTTGGAAAGTCTGTCCCCATGCAGCTCCACAAAATCCTGAGTCAGTTCTTTTATATAGTCCAAAGTATAAGGTCTTTTAGGATTTCTTGAAATTTGGATTCTCGCCCACGAATCCATTTCTTTTTCTGAAAATTCCAAATATTTTTCTTCAAGATTTTTTTCCAGCTCTTTTATCTGTTTGGAAAAATCAATTTTCTGCTCTTCGGAAAAGCGTTTTAATTCTTCTATTTTATCTTCCAGTTCTTTTATTTCTTCTTTGACACTCATTTTTCCTCCAAAATTGTAAAATACATAAAAATATTATATAAGTTTTTCAAGTATACGATAAATTGTCATTTTCAAATCTTTTCTTTCACTTATGACATCTACCATACCGTGTTCAAGTAAAAATTCTGCCCTTTGAAATCCTTTAGGCAGTTTCTGATTTACTGTCTGTTCAATAACCCTCGGTCCTGCAAAAGCTATGAGAGCATTAGGTTCGGTTACTATAATATCTCCCAGCATTGCAAAAGAAGCCGTTACTCCTCCCGTTGTAGGATCCACAGGCACCGAAATAAAAGGCATTCCCGCTTCATTCAATCTTTTAACGGCACCCGACGTTTTAGCCATTTGCATAAGAGAAACTATACCTTCCTGCATTCTGGCACCTCCCGAGCTGGAAACGATAACAACGGGTATTTTTCTTTCTACCCCTCTTTCCAATGCTCTTGCAACTTTTTCTCCGACAACGGAACCCATACTTCCGCCCATAAAATTAAACTCCATTGCAGCCATACTCACTTCTATTCCGTTTATTTTTCCTATACCGCTTATTATTCCGTCGAGCATTCGGCTTTTTTCTCTTGAGCTTTCAAGTTTTTCTTCATAATTAGGAAATTTCAGGAAATCTTTTGAATTTAAAGTCATATCTTCTTCTACAAATGTTCCCTCATCTATAAGAAGTTCTATTCTTTCAAAAGCCGTCAGTCTGAAATAATTTCCGCATTTAGGACAGATATTCAGATTATTTTTTAAATCCTCATTATAAATTATTTCATTACATCTGTTGCATTTTTTCCACTTATTATCATCTACAACATCTACTGTCAATTTTGATTTTGAAGTAACAGTTGCATATTTATTTTTTGATTTTTTACTTGAAAACAATCCCATTTTTCTCACCTTTCTGAAAATTACTGTATCTATATATTTATTTATATGCTATATTTTCATATTTTTATATCTTACATTTTTATATCCTGCATTGATTTTATGTGAATTTCTTAGTATTTTTTATTATATTATTTTTTATATCTATTATTTATTTATTCACTATTTCTCGTTTATTTCTCGTTGATTTTATTATCATTATTTTATTGGTCTGATAAATTGCAGACACTTATATTATTAACATTAATCTGAATTAATAAATAACTTGTGTTATCTTTAAATTTTACCTCATGAAACTTAGTTTTAGCTTTGGAATGTCAAATTTACTCTAAATTTACTCTAATTATAAATACAGAAATAAATAAATTTTCAAATAAATCTAATAACCAAAGACATATTATTCTATATTATTAAATATATACACAGGGAACAGAAATATCAACCGCAGAAGCAACAGAACATATTATTATATATTATTAAATATATACTATTTAAAATAATCATTTTTATTTTCCAACTTGAAATTATATTTATCAAAGGATAAAGAATAGCAGCATAAATAAAGCTTACTTTCTTTCCTGCTTTTACCGTACTTTCTATCCCCTATTATAGAATGCCCTATATTCGAGAGCTGTACTCTGATCTGATGTTTTCTTCCTGTTATCAGTTTAATGTCCAATAAGGAAATTCCATTTTTCCGTAAATTTATATCTACATCTGATAAAAAATTTTTATCTTTTTTCAGATTACTGAATATATCCGATTTTTGGCTGTCAATATTTATTGTATTGAAATTTTTATTGACATTTTCCGAATTAGTATTTTTTAAACCAATATTTTCTGCACCTGTACTTTTTGGTTTTTCATTTTTTAAAGCATCGTCTTTTAAAGAATTGGTTTCTTTTATTCCCAAAGAGATACTTTCTATTTTTTTAAATTTTGTAATACTTTTTTTAGCTTCCTTATCATTTTTGTTTTCTGTCTGAATTACACCGTTTTCAGTAACTTTGAGAAAACTTTCTATTGTGAATTCTTCTTTTTCAGGTACTCCTTCTATTATTGCCATATATTTTTTTTGGACTTCATTGTTTCTTATTTTTTCCGAAATATATCTTAAAAATTTCATTGTTTTACAGCCTATAACAAGACCTGATGTTTCATAATCCAATCTATTTGCAAAATTTATATTATTATTTCCGTATATTTCTTTAAAAATCTCTGAAAGACCGAATTTATGACCGGTTCCTTTATGCATAGGGATATTTCCGGGCTTATTTATAATAAAAAAATCATCATTTTCAAAAATTATTATTTTTTTATATTTATTTTTATCAAACAAAAATGTTTTTTTAGTTTTTCCGACTTCTTTTTCAATTTTTTCAACGTTTAAATTTTTGACGATTATAATGTCATTTGAACAAAGTCTGTAATTTTCTTTTGACTTTTTTCCATTTATTTTTATATCGCCTTTACGCAATGCCTGAAATATTTTACTAAGAGGCTCATTTTTACAAATTTTCCTTAAATATCTGTCCAATCTCATTCCTTCGGTTTCACTGCTCACAGTATATTCAAAAATTTCCATTTTTTCTCCGTAACTTAAAAATCTAATCTTCAATATTTATTTTAATACTTTCGACTAATCCTATCATAATAAAAGAAGATAAAAACGAACTCCCTCCATAACTTAAAAATAAAAGAGGTTTCCCCGTTACAGGAACAAGACCTATTGTCATACCTATATTTACTATAACATGCATAAAAAATATTCCCGATATGCCATATAATATCAACCTCGCAAATCTGTCCTGTGTCAGCTTGCTTATCCTCATTATGTTCAGTATAAGCAAAAAATAGAGCAGTATAACCAGTGTTGAACCTATAAATCCCGTTTCTTCCGAAACTACCGAAAATATGAAATCCGTCTGCGGTTCAGGCAGAAATTCAAGTCTGCTCTGACTTCCCTGTAAAACTCCTTTTCCGTACAGTCCTCCCGCTCCTACAGAAATTTTAGACTGGGTAACATGCCAACCGCTTCCTCTGCTGTCCTTTTCAGGGTCTAAGAAAGTCTCGACTCTCGTTCTCTGATAATCACTCAGGACAAATCTGTAAATGGGATATATGGACAGAAGAACTATTATTCCTATTATCCATATCGGCTTCATATCCGCCCCATAGAGAAATATCATAAATACAAATGAACATACTGTTATAAGTGTCGTTCCCAAATCCGGCTGGAGCAGGATCAGCAATATTAATGGAAGAGCTGGTAAAAAAGAACCTATTATATCTTTCAGGTTGTTTATCCCTTTACTGTATCTGTAAACTATCCAGAAAGCAATTATAACTATTATTCCTATTTTTACAAATTCTGACGGCTGTAACTGGAAAGGTCCCAATTTTATCCATCTTTGAGCTCCTAATGTCTTTTTCCCCGCAAATCTTACTAAAAGCAGAAGTCCCGCACTCAATATATAAATATGCTTTATATATTTTTTCAAATCTTTATAGTCAAAAAGTGATATTCCAAACCAAAGAAGTGTACCGATACTTATCCATATAAGATTTTGTATTACAAATTTGTTTGATCTTGTAGCACTGTATACAAAAATTGTACTGATTGTTACAAGAGAGTACACGACCAATAATATCATCTTATCCATTTTTATAATATTGCCTTTTATTATTTCTGTCAATCTCTGATTTCGAAACATAATTATTTATCTCCCTTTAGATTTCCCGAATTTAAATTTCCTAAAATTGTAATATTTTTATCTGAATACTGATTTTTCAAAAATTCATTTATTTTTTTCAGCTTTATATCCTGAACTTCTTTTTTCAATTTATCAATATTTATTATTTCACCTTTTCTCGTAAAATAATTCCCGATAATACTCATTCTCGACCTTGGATTTTCCATGGAAAAGGCAATTTTACTCAAATATTTGTTTTTAGCTTTCTGTAATTCAGTTTCCGTAATTCCCTCTTTTCTCATTTTTTCAAATTCATTTAGAGTAATGTCGACGGCTTCCTTGTAACTTTCTTTATTTGTTCCTATATAAGTCGTTACAACTCCGCCTTCTTTATAATATTGGTTATAAGTATAAACCGAATAGGCAAGCCCCTTTTTCTCCCTTATTTCCTGAAAAAGTCTGGAGCTCATCGAACCGCCCATGACGTTAGCAAGAATATCGGTATATATTTTATCACTGCTGTCATAAGGCTGTCCCTCATAAGAAATACATATATTTACCTGATTTATATCTTTTTCATAATTATTTTCGCCGCTTTTGAACTTAAATCCTATATTTTTTCTTCTGTCTACTTTTTTATCATTCAATTTTGAGAAATATTCATCAATTTTTTCAATTATTTCATTTTTTTGAAAATTACCTGAAACAACAATGACAATATTATCTTTTGTATATCTTTCATTATAATATTTTTTTATCATTTCCGAAGTAAAACTTCTTACACTGCTTTCAGTTCCTATGATTGCTTTTCCATACTGTCCTTCAATACAGTCTGCATAATTCAGCTCAAATACTAAATCATCGGGACTATCTTCGTACATTTTTATTTCTTCAATTATCACATCTTTTTCTTTTTTCAGCTCATCATCGGGAATTAACGAATTTGTTACAATATCAAATAAAATATCGACAGATTTTCCTAAAAATTCTGTAAGAGCATTTATATAAAACACTGTTTCTTCTTTGGTTGTATGGGCATTTATGCTCGCTCCCAAATAATCCACTTCTTCGGAAATCTGAAAATAATTTCTTTTGGAAGTACCTTTAAAAATCATATGTTCCAGCACATGGGAAATACCCTCTTCCTCATCGCTTTCATCTCTTGACCCCGTTTTTACAAATACTCCTACAGAACAGGTAGAAATATTGTCAAGTTTATCAAATATTACTTTTATTCCCTGATCTGTGATTATTTCCTGTGTCATTTATTCCTCCATTCAACTTTTATCTTAGTTACTATCATTTATTATGATTATTCCTTATTGTTCAAATCCCCAAATTCAATTTTTATCGTAGTTATCGACAATCAAAAGTCTAACACCTAATATTCCGCATCAATAAACAGTTTTATTCCAACTCCCAAATAAATCAGCAGAGGCAAAAAACACGCTATATATACAGGCATTGTTCCTGCCGAAGCAATAGATTTCAATATTGTGCTGAATCCGTAATATGAATATCCTATTATTACCGACAGCCCTATATTTACAGCTGCCCCTCCTCTTACATAACGGCTCCCCAATGACAGTCCTATAAAACACATTACAAATGAAGCGAGCGAAAAAGATATTCTGTAATAAAAATCTATGAGTAAATCTATAGAATCCGCACCTACCCTTGAAAAATAAACTATTTTTTCTCTTAATTCAGGCATTGTGAGATTTTTTGCTTTTACAGGGTCAGCCAGAATATCATCTATGGGAACTTTAAATTTAAAATTGGATGAGTCTATATTATTAGAAACATTTGTTGCTATATTATGCTCCTTTAGATTTTCAAAAGTCCAATTATCCGTCCCTTTTTGCATAACGGCACCCGTCGCTGTATAAACTGTCTTTATATTTTTAAATCCGTCCGTCATTTCTATTATTTCGATTTCTCTCATAATGCCGTCTTTTTTATTTACATAGCCGCTATAAAGAACTTTGTTTTTATCAATTTTTACAAGTACAAAATTCTTTTCAGCTTTTACAGGTTCTCCCTGCTCCAACTTTACAAGTTTCATATTACTTTTCTTACTGTTTGATTTTCCCAATATATCTATGTTTATAAATAAAACCGATATACTTATAATAAATGAAAAAATCAAGGGAAATTTAGCAATTCTCAAAAAACTTATTCCGCTTGTTTTCATCGCGGTTATTTCGAGCTGTTTCGCCATTTTACTTATAGCTAAAAGACTACCGAGCAATATTCCCAATGGTGCGGTATTCGTTATTATTTCGGGTACTCCGTAAGATAAATATTTGAAAGCTTCTCCCAAAGTAAATTTGCCGTCCATTATCCAGCCTGTCAGATTTATGCTTTCAGCCAGTATAAATATCAGGAAAAACATCATCATTCCCAGAAAAAAACTTTTTATATAATTCAGAATTATATATTTATCCAATTTATTCATTAAATTAATGTCTCCTATATTTTTTTATTGAGAAATAAACACACAGTAAAAATAAGATAAAGTTAGGTATCCACATGGCAACAGTTACAGGAACATTATTTTTTAGTATCATAATTTTCGCATAATTGACTATGGCAATGTATCCAAAAATTACTATAAGACTTATTCCGAAACTTATACCTTTTCCGCTTCTTCTGTTCCCCACAGAAAGCAAAACTCCTAACCAGCATAGAAACACACTCGCTAAAGGTCCTATAACTCTCTGATATGACTCGATGATAGCTTTTAGTGCCGGTTCTCTCATTTCGGGATTATTTATATTATTTTTGTAAAATTCTTTTAATTCCTTTAAATTCATCTCGCTACGTTTTTTCTGCTTTTCTCCTTCATCAGAAGTAACAAACGTAGAAACGGGAACACGCTGTTCTTTATATTCCGCTGCTACCTGACTGTTTCCTTCCTTATCAAAGGAATATCCTTTTACATCGTTTAAAACTATTACTCCCGGGTCAAATGTGGCATTTTTGGCGAGAAATATTACAGGATAAGGATTACTCCCCTGTTTATTTAATAACAAAAACTGATTTGCAGTGGCTTTTTTATTATCCACTTCATCTATATAAAAGCCAAATCCTTTTTCAGGGTTAGTCAGAAATATCTTTTCTTCAGTCAGTGAACTCGGTCTCATAGTCAAAAGAACTTTTGTCTGTTTATTTATATTTTCCAAAGCTCTCGGATTTACATATATTTCAAGACCCAGACCTATAAAAGTCAATATCACTCCGAATATAAAAGCGGGTTTTATAATTCTGAAAAGACTTATTCCCGAACCTTCCATAGCTATTATTTCATTTGTTTCGGAAAGTCCGCCGTAGACAAGCATTACCCCTAAAAAAGCTCCCATTGGTATAGTTTGTACCAATATCCCGGGTATCACGTAAAAGAAATAGTCAACTACTGACAAAAAAGGCAAATCGCTTGAAAACAGTTTTTCCATTACTTCCATAAGTACATTCAGCATCAGGATAAATGTAAATATACTTATACCGAATACTGACGGTAATATTAAAGAGTTATAAATATATTTATCTATTATTTTCATTATTTTTTATTCCTTCATCCAGATTATTATTTTCCTTAAGCTCATTTAATATACTTTTTTCCAATTTTTCTTCTCTTCTTTTTTTCCTATATTTATTCACGTCATTTTTTATAAAATCAGGAAATACTTCGGAATAAACGCAGAGATATTCCGTTATTCCCTTTACAGCCATACTCTCATTTCTTATATCTTTCAATCTCCTGCTGTGAGTAGAGCCTATAAGTATTATTATGTATATTATAAAAATTATAAATGTCGTTTTTATTAATCCAAGAATTCCTCCCACAAAATCATCCATTTTTATCAGTTTTATACTTTTCAGGAAACTGCTGCTTAATCTCAGTAAAATTGTAAATGAAATATATAATATTGCAAATGCTATAACATATATTTTCAACTGGTCCCTTGAGTCTTTTTCCACGAGCTTGAATAAAACTTTTACAGCTCCATAAGTATATTTCATAAAATAAAGAATGAGAAGGTACCTGAAAGTAGCAAAAAACTCAAGTGTAAACCCTCTTTTTCTTCCTAATATAAAAGAAAAAACCAGTAATATTACAAATCCTATATCCAATATCATTTTTTTCTCCCGTATATTTTATTCATTTTCATTGATATATATTCTGGGAACCCTTTGACTTATTCCACATAAAATTTCATAAGATATTGTATTGCAGATATCTGCGACTTCGACTACACTTATATTTTCTCCGAAAAATTCGACTATATCCCCTTTTTCAGCTTCTTTTGCGATTTCTTCAGGAAGAAGAATTATAAGCTGATCCATACATATCCGCCCTATTATGCTGCATTTATGCCCTTTATAATATACATAACCTCTGTTCGACAAATCCCTTCTTACACCGTCAGCATAGCCTATCGACACGGTAGCCAGTGTATCTCCCTTTTTAGCTAAATAAGTATTACCGTAACTTATATAGCTGTCCTCATAGAGTGTCTTTATATAGCTTATCTTTGCATACAGCGACATTACGGGTTTAAAACGGTAAGGCTTCGTTTCCTCGAGAGTAACTCCTCCGTACAATATTATCCCCACTCTTATGAAGTCATATTTACTTTTCTGAAACTTTAAGCTGCCGAAGCTGTTAAGCAGATGTCTATACTTTACAGACGGCAATACTTTTACAAGTTTTTCCGTAATTTTCTCAAATTTTTCTATCTGTAAATTTGTATAATCTTCATCAGAATCAGAAGATGAAAAATGGGAAAAAACGCCTATCGGCTTCACATATTTACAGTTTTTGAGAACATCAGTCAGCTTATCCGTATCATTAGGCTGAAATCCTACTCTTCCCATTCCCGTGTCCAATTTAATAAATACATCCGTATCAAATCCGCTCTTTTCCAGATAATCAATTTCCTGAAAATCTGTAACCATAAAATAAATATTTTTTTCCGAAACAGATTTTGCATATTGATTTTCAATAGGTCCTAAAATAAGGATATTTACATTATCGTTCATTTCTCTTATTTTGAGGGCTTCTTCAGCTGTCGCCACTGCAAAATTCCTGATTCCTCTTGTAATAAGCATTTCACATATTTTATTCATTCCATGTCCGTAGGCGTCCGCTTTTATAACTGCCATTATATGTTCTTTGGAAGCTATTTTTTCAATTTCTTTAATATTTTCATACAGATTTTTTATATTTATTTCTGCCCAGCAACGCATTTCCTTTTCACCTTCTGTTTAAATTCATATTAAATTTATTCCCATTAGATTTATACTAATACTTTTTCATCTTCGTCATATCCATTAACTGTTCTCTGTCTTTTTCTGTTTTTATCGTGATTGTCCGTATTTTTTCTTTTCTTTCTGTATTTTCTCATCAGATAAACTAACGGACTTGCTACGAATATTGAAGAATAAGTTCCAAATATCATTCCTATAAACAATGCGGTATTAAATGTTCTCAATGAATCTCCTCCAAATAAGAGTAGCACTGTTATTGACAGTAATGTAGTCAATGACGTAAATAATGACCGCATATAGACCTGATTTACACTTTCTTCTATGATTTCTGCAAAGCTTTTCACTTTACCGTCTTTAGCGTCATTTTCCCTGATCCTGTCAAATACAACGATTGTATCATTCATTGAATACCCGAGTATAGTCAGTATTGCGGCTATAAACGGTGTATTTATCTCATATTTCAGAAACGCAATAAGTCCCATGGCTATTATTACATCATGCAATACTGCCGCTACCCCTGCAATCGCATAGACAAACTCAAATCTTATAGTTATATAGACGATTATGAGTAAACTTCCTATAAGTAATGCAGTAAGAGCATTGGAAGTCAGTTCTTTCCCTATTGTAGGTCCTACAGTATCATATTTCACAAGCTCATATTTTCCCGTTTTTTCTGTCAATTTACTCAAAACAGTATTTTTCTGAGCGTCCGTCAACTGTTCCGTTCTAAGGACTATTGTATTATCTTCGGAATACTGAAGTCTTCGATTTTTCAACTGCGGCACTTCGTTCACAAGACTGTCCAATGTACTGTTTAATGCGTCTTTATTTATAGTTTGAGCGTACTGGAGCTGTAACAAATCTCCTCCTTTAAAATCAACTCCTAAATTCAGTTTTATTGTAAAGAAGAAAATAATTGAAATTAAAACCATTATTGCCGAAAAACCTAAATAATATTTTTTTAACTGTATAACTCTTAAATTCATTATTTTACTCCTTTCCAGAACAGCTGTTCTTTTTTTACTTTAAATAAAGATATTACAAGCTTAAATAATACTTTTGTTATAAACAGTGCAGTAACTATAGTAATAAGCACTCCCAGTGTAAGAGTAACTGCAAACCCTTTTACAGGTCCTGTACCGAAAAAGAATAATATGGAGGCCACAAGTAACGTAGTTATATTTCCGTCCAATATGGCAGGCAGTCCATTTTTAAATCCATGTTCTACGGAATCCTCAAGGGAATAACCTTTTCTAAGCTCTTCTTTTATCCTTTCAAAAGTAATGACATTTGCATCGACTGCCATTCCTAAAGTCAGTATAAATCCTGCTATTCCCGGCAATGTCAATGTAGCTCCTATCATACTGAAAGAAGCTAATACCAAAAATCCGTATATAGCCAATACTATATCTGCTATCAGTCCGGGTATTTTATAAACTCCGAACATAAATAAGGAAATTGCAATCATAGCTATTATACCTGCAAGTTTTGTCTGCTGTATGGACTCATTTCCCAATGTAGCTCCTACTGTTCTTGTCTCAAGTATTTTTATGTTTACAGGCAATGCTCCTGATTTCAAAAGATTTGTCAATGCTTTTGCGTCTTCGACATCGGTCGTAGTTATAACTCCCTTTCCTCCGGGTATTTCCGAATTTATTTTCGGTGCAGACTGTTCTTTTCCGTCAAGCATTATTGCCAGCTGTCTGCCAATATTTTCCCTTGTTATTTTTGCAAACGTTTCAGCACCGCTATTATCTAATTCAAAAGCCACTTCAGGCTGTCCAAACTGTCCCTGCACGAGATTTGCATTTTTTATGGCAGAACCTTCGAGCAAAGTCGGTCCATACGTTCCGTCCTCATTTTTTATTTTAAATTCGAGTTTAGCAGTAGTACCTATCAAGTCTATGGCTTTCTGAGGATCTTTTATTCCTGCCAGTTCCACTATCAGCCTGTCAGTTCCGTTTATCTGAATTACAGGTTCCGAAACTCCCAGACTATCTATTCTTCTTTCCACTATATCTCTTACTTTGTCCATAGTATCAGTCTCAACTTTTCCCTGAGCCTGCAATACTACGTAAGTTCCACCTCTTAAATCAAGTCCTAATTTTATTTTATTAGTGTATAATATCGCTCCCGGAATGATAATTATAGCTAATAATAAAATATAATGTATTGTTCTATTCTTCATTACTCGCCTTTCCACAAATATAAATTTGTTAATTTTCTTTGCTTTGTTTTAGTTGTTTGTTTTAATTATTTATTTTAATTTTATTGTTACTTTGATATATCTAAAATCTTTATATATCTGAAATCCTGTTTCCAAATCTTTTCATATTTGTTTTTTGTTTTATTTTTTATATTATTTTACTGTATCCAAATATTTCTGAAGTATTATTGATGCAGCTACCATATCTACAACTTTCCGTCTTTCTTTCCCATTTTTCTTTGAATAATTTTTGAGATAATGTTCGGCTTCGGTAGTTGTATATCTTTCATCGACCATAAATACTTCAATATTCGGAATATTTTTTTTCATCTCTTCGACAAATTCCTCCACTTTTTCAACTTGACGTTTTTTTGTTCCGTCAAGGCTTTTAGGAAGCCCTACGACTATTTTTTTAGTTCCCTCATCGTCTAATATCTCTTTTATTCTTTCAACAGGATTTACAAGATTTCTGTCTATCACTTCAAGGGCAGTCGCCAAAATACCCATAGGGTCGGACTTTGCAACTCCTATCCTTACATCACCCACATCAAGTCCTATAAATTTTTTCATATTATTCCTCATTAATTTTTATCAATCTTTTTGCTAATTAATCTTTTCCAATTTCAATTAAGTTTTTTATTAATCAACTTTTGCTTATTATGAAAGCTGTGAAACAATATATTCCTTACTTTTTTCAATTGCTTCTTTTACAGCCTGCCCGTTCTTACCTCCTGCCTGTGCAAAGTCAGGTCGACCGCCGCCATTTCCGTCGGCTGCCTGTGCTGCAACTTTTACAATATCTCCGGCTTTTATTTTTGAAGTCAGATCTTTTGTAACTCCTGCTACAAATACCGCTTTTCCATTGTCAGAACCGAGAATAATTATACCGCTCTGGAGCTTTTCTTTTCCTCTGTCCACTATCTCTTTCAATTCATCAATGTTTTTATTTTCAAATGAAGCCTTTAATATTTTTATACCATTTACCGTTTCGACTTTTTCAAGTAATTCATTAATTTCGTATTTCACCAATTTTGTCTGTAATTGTTCATAAGCCTTGACGGCAGTTTTTACTTCCGCGATATATTTTTCTATAATATCTACGACACTCTTGTCATCTGTCTTAAGCATTTCCGCTATTTTGCCTATTTTTTCTTCCAGTCTGTTTACATAGCTCAAACTTTTATGTCCTGTAGTCGCCGTAATTCTTCTTACTCCTGAAGATATTCCTGTTTCAGACTCTATATTAAAGAGTCCAATTTCTCCTGTAGACTGAACGTGGGCTCCTCCGCAAAGTTCTATTGAAAAGCCCGGAATTTCGACTACCCTTACTATATCTCCATATTTATCCGAAAATAATGCCATAGCTCCTCTATTTTTTGCGTCCTGAATATTTTCATAATCTATTTTTGTTTTTATATTTGAAAGTATTACGTTATTTACTTCGGCTTCTATTTCTTCAATCATTTCCTTAGATATAGGCTCATAGTGAGAAAAATCAAATCTCAGTTTTTCATTATCTACGAGGGAACCTGATTGTTCCACATGAGTTCCCAGTTTTTCTCTCAACACTTTATGAAGAATGTGAGTTGCAGTATGATTTCTCTGAATGTCCTTTCTTCTTTCCACATCAATCATAAGATTTACATATGTATTTTCCACAGGTACAATCCCTTTTATGACTTCTATCTGATGAATAAAGACATCTCTCTTTTTGACAACGTCCACAACTCTACCTTCAAATTCTCCGGCAGTTATTTTTCCTGTATCTGCGACCTGTCCTCCTGACTCAGCATAAAACGGAGTTCTGTCAAATATCATTTCATATCCGCTCATTCCCTCGCTTTTAGCCACATAAAGCACTTTTCCTTCATCTTCAAATTTTTCATATCCTGTAAATTCTGTTTTTCCATGTTTTTCAAAAAATTCATCTATAAAGTCGTCCTTAATCATATCAGAAATAGTAATTCTGCTTCGTTGAGACCTTGTAACCTGTTCTTCCAGTCTTTTTTCAAAATCTTCTTCCGATACTTCTATTCCTTCGTTATTTAGTATCAGTTTTGTCAGTTCAAAAGGAAATCCGAATGTATCATATAATTTGAAAGAAATTTCCGAAGACAGTTTTTTCCTGTTTTCCTTTTTTAGCTTTTCTATTTCTTCTGAAAGCATTTCAGTACCATTTTTCAATGTTGTTGAAAATCTTTCTTCCTCTATTTTTATTACTTTTTCTATATATTCTTTTTTCCCGACCAAATCAGGATAGCCCTCTTTCATAGTTTCCACAACATAATCTACCAGTCTGTAAAGAAATATATCTTCTTTTTCAAATACTTTTCCTTTAGCTACGCTCCCCACTCCGAAAGCTCTTCTTATTATTTTTCTCAGTATGTATCCTCTTCCCTCATTGGACGGCAATACTCCGTCCCCTATTAGAAATACCGAAGCTCTTATGTGGTCGGCTATTATTTTTACAGCTTCATCGTGTTCTTCTTTTTTTATATCCAGAATTTTTTCAATCCCTTTTATGATAGGCATAAATAAATCTGTTTCAAAATTACTGCTTTTATTTTGAATAACTGAAGCTATTCTTTCAATCCCTGCTCCCGTATCTATATTTTTTTCAGGCAAAGGAACTAATGTACCGTCTTCAAGTCTATTCCATTCAGTAAAAACCAAATTCCATATTTCTAAAAACCTGTCTCCCTCATCTCCGGGCTTGGAGTTTATTTCCTCATTATTTTTTCCCATATTTTTCGTATCGTAATAAATCTCACTACATGGTCCGCACGAACCTATGGGTCCTGCTGCCCACCAGTTGTCATCTTCTCCCAGTCTTACAAGTCTTTCTTTAGGAATACCTATTTCCTCATTCCATATTTTGTAAGCCTCATCGTCAGTTTCAAAAACCGAGACCCATAATCTTTCTTTATCAAGTTTCAGAACTTTTGTTATATATTCCCATGACCACTCGATAGCTTCCCTCTTAAAATAATCTCCAAAAGAGAAATTTCCTAACATTTCAAAAAAAGTATGATGTCTCGGTGTCTTTCCGACATTTTCCAAATCATTTGTTCTTATACATTTCTGATATGTAGTTATTCTTTTAAAAGGGGCTTCCTTTTCACCTAAAAAAAATGGTTTAAAAGGTACCATTCCTGCTACCGTGAGCAATAAACTCTTATCGTCGGGTATTAACGAAGCACTTTCAAAATGCTTATGTTCTTTTGATTTAAAAAAATCAACAAAACTTTTTCTTAGCTCATTCCCTGTCATTTACTTTTCGAGATTATTATTTTATTGATTAAATTATAAAAATACTTTATTCAATATAAAATAATCCCGTCTCCTTTCTTTTATTTTTGTTCTTCTATTTCCTTCTTTTATACGATATTCTTCTATTTTACTAAGTGAATAAAAACTCCTCCAACTCAAATTATTTTTCATTGAGATAATTTAAATGTTGGGTTTGTTTTTTATTCACTATATAAGTTATTCAACTATTTTATTTGTATCCATTAGCTTTATGTATAATATCTTATCATTAAAATATGGCTTTATCTTCTTCCGTAGTTTCTTTAGTTCTTCCTGGCTTATTCCTTCTATTTTAAATTCAAGTACCGGATATATTTCATTGAATTTCATATATTCTTCCCAGTCTATCGTTTCAAGGTTTCTCTCTACACTAAAATATTCCTTGAATTTTTCCATATATTTTTTTATTCCTATCCTTACATTTTTATGTTTCTCTTCATCATAATATTTTTCATCACATTTTTTATCTTTCACAAAATTTAATGCTCCCTGATTTCCTACATTATTTTCTATTATACCACAAGACCATAAATCAGAAAGATTAATTTTTATCTTATAACCAGATTCATCTAATATCTTTTCTATTTTTTCAAAATCATTTCCTCTTGTTTTATCATATAAAAGATTATTTAATACATAAGGTTGAAACCCAAAGCTTAACATAATAAACAAATCCTCTGAATAGCTATATCCTAAATCATCTCCTAAAGCTCCCTCTCCCGGTCGAAATCCGGTGTATGCTTCTTCATACTGTTTGAAATATTTTGATTTATATTTTACTATTCCTTTCTTTCTTATCCCAAAACTATAATATCTTATAAATACACTCCCCGGCATTATCCCTAATGCTTTTACTTCGTATTTATCCTTATCCACTATAAGGTTATAGTCCCTTTTCATTGATATTACTATGTCATCCAGTATTTCCCTGCTTGTTTTTTCATTCTTCTTTTTTTCTATCATCGTAAGTATATCATCACATTGCTGAAATAAGATTAGCGATAATATTATTATTAATATCTTCTTTATCATATCTATCACTTCTTCTTACTCTTTGTTTTTTCAGGTTTTAACGGAGCATTTATCGTCATATACCAAGCTTCATTACCTAATGTATTTACTCTATGTGAATCATAAGCATTTTTTTCTTCTATATAGAACTGTCCTGATGCTTCATATGTCGCTATTGTCTTTGTTCTTTCCGCATTCTGATTTAATCCTTCCATTAATGCTCCAAACGGTCTTGGTCCAAGTACTTTTACATTAAATACACTCGTTATTATTCCGTCTTGTTTTTTCGTCTCATTCAGTAGTCCATTTTTAGGGTTTACTATCAGTATTCCTGTCGTATTCGGTCCCATACTCTGTCTTGGTGCCGGATCTACTCCTATTGCCTGTGAATTTGGTGTATATGAAACTGCATGTGTTCCCGCCCCATAAGACAGGGAGTGTCCTCCATATATGTTTGACCTTGCAGCTCTCATTTGTGCTTCTTCTTCACTGTAGCCTAATTTCTTCAGTCTGTTTGTCTCTTCTTTTATTGTATTTTCATAGTATCCTCTTAATTCTACATATTGTAATGGTGTACTCGGTACTCCACTCATATATGTCCTATTCTGCCATTCCTTATAGTCCTGACTTGGAGTAGTTAGAGTTTTATTCATATCACCTACTTTTTTTATTATATTATTGACATCTCTTATATCCGTTATCCCTGTAGTACTCATCTTTAATCCTGATATCCCTACCATTGCTGCTAATTCTATACTATTTTTTTCTAAATATACTCTTTTAGCTATTTTATCTGCTTCTTGGGCAACTCCATCTATAGACAACTGTGCATTTCCAAAAATATTATTGTGCCAGTCATCATCTCCTGCTACATTTCCTAATTCATATCTTCCTTTTTCTATTGCATCCTTTCCTACACTTATTGCTTTATTCTTCATCCATGTAAACATATCAGGATTGCTTCCCTGTCCAATTGTGAATGTCAGTCCTGTCTGTATATCTTTTACCTTTACTATCTCAAGTCCCGACGGTGTTCTATATGTGTCTAAGATTTTTACTGGTCTTGTTTTATCTTCAGTTTTGAAATATACATCTCTCTCTTGTCCAATATTATTTCTTAAATCATATATAGTCTCATTTTTAGCTTCCTCAGGTTTAGAATAACTCTGATACTGTGCAAACTCTATCGCTGTGTCAAGACTCATTCCCCTTAGATTTATATCACTTACAAGCTGTCCCGGATGTTTCATATATGCTATCATTCTTCTGTTTATTTCTTCCTTAGGCATCTCTTTTCCTGAGTCCCTCTTGTATGCTTCCGTCTGTCTTCTTAAGTTTTCCAGTACTATCGCTCTCATCCCTCCCGGCATATTGAAATAATAAGATACAGTCTTATAATCACTATCACTGTCTATCATTTTCTGTAACAGTTCTTTTTCTTTTAGATTATTGATGTACTCTTTTCCTAACGGGTCTTTAAAGATTTTTTTTGCTTTCTTTTCAGCCTCCTCATCTTCCCTTATTGCCTTATATTTTCTTTTATATTCAGGTTCTACTATCGCACTTACTTCTTTTTCTATTTCTTCTTCACTTTCTTTGTCTCTTTTTTTCTTATTACTTTCATCTGCATATTCCTTTAATCTCTTTCTGTATCTTTCCGTACTCTCATAAGCTTTTGAATATTTATCATTCAAAGCAGCATTTTTTACAGCAGCTGATAATTTCTGATACTTAAGGTTCACTACAGTATATCTGTCCCCTGCTCCTCCGCTCAAGTCCTTAAACTGCATATCTTCAAGTACGTATCTGTTCAGTCTTGCCCTGTCCTCATCAGTCAGTCTTGAGTATAGCAGGTCTATTATCTTGCCGTCCTTTAAATAGCCGTTCCCTTTTATCTCACTTAAAAATTCTTCCATTCCCGACTCTACATATCTTGCCTCATATTCACTGTCCTCTCCAAGTATCTGGTGTGTTATCTCATGTGATACCACCTTGTTGAAGTTTATCGTATTTCCGTCCTTTATCTTCTCCTTGTTTATCCAGATATAGCCGTCTCCCGTTGTCGCTATCCCGTCCGCTTTCAGCTTTCTTAACTGGGCTTCTGTCAAGCCTGATGTGTCTACATCTTCTTCTCCGTAAAATCTTACCTTTATTCCTTTCTTTGTTAAATTTCCGTATTTTGTTTCTATTTCCTTTGCTACTCTTTCTATCTTCTTGTCTTTTCCCTCTACAAAGCCTCTCTGCTCCATTTTTCTCAATGCACTTTCAGCTTCCATATTCTTTACAATCTCTAACTCTCCATTACTGTCCGTCTTTGTCAGTATTTTCTTTATACTTTTTACCGTTCTTCCTGCTCCCTCTATGATGTCCCTTGCTTTTCCTCTCCCTGCTTCCGTCAGCCAGTATTCCGTTCCTAAATCTACGTTTATTCCTCTTACTTCTTTTCCTTCAAATTCTTTTATCTGATTATTTACATCCCTGTTTATATCCCCCATATCCTGATTTATTTTTACATTGCTTCCTATTGTAGAAACTACTTCCCTGTTCTTATCTACTTCTGCATAGCTTACTCCTACCTTGTATACCGCTCCACTTCCATTTATTGTATGTCCGTCTGTATAAATTCCTTTCCCTTTTCCGTCTCTTACCGTATATGTTACATTCGGATATACAGTTACATTTATTCCTATACTCTTACTCTTATTTATATCCTCTAAATCTTCGTGTTCATATTTTTTCGCATTTAAAGTGAAGCCTCCGTCTATTAGTGAGCCTACCTGTCTTACTTTATCTTTTACTTCCAGTATTCCCGATTCTGCTGAAAACTCCGCAACATTCCTTGTTATCTTCTGTGTTGTATCACTCTTACTGTATCCTGCTCCTACACTCGATATATACGGTCCGTTTACTACCTTTTCTCCATTCGTATGTTTTCCGAAGCCTATTCCCACATTTACTGAATATCCTCTGCTCTTACCGTTTACACTGTCCTGTACACTTATTATGTCAAGGCTTTTTACACTTCCCTCTATTTCTTTTGTCTTTACATCTACTCCTATTACTTTTACTTCAGGATTATTGTTATATGTTGTTTTCCCTTTCGTTATATCCTGATTATTGGAGTAATATACCGCTTCACTTTCTCCTTTCTGTCTGCTTACTCCTGCTGTTGCTGTAAGGTTTCCGTCCTTAAATACGTTAATGTTTCCGTTTGAGTCAAGCATTCCCTTTGCAAGGCTTAAGCCATATCCTCTGCTGCCTGATGTTTCCTTTATTGTACTTTTTCCTGCTTCCTTTATTATCTTTCCTGTTATGTTGTATACCGTATCTCCCTCATTTATTATGTTCAGTCCTCTTGTATGAAGGTTATTTCCGTTATACTCCACTCCTTTTCCTATTCGTAGATTGCTTCCTACAGATATACTTTCTTCTCTGTGGTATCTGCTTCTGTTATGACTTACATTTATTGACCCGCTCATCCCTATCGGATTTGTAAACAGTCCGTCCAATGCTCCTGCTGCATTCATTCCTGCATTGAATGCTCCAAATCCTGCATTTATATAGTCTTCCTTATGTCTTGCTTTCGTAAGTCCTTTCCCTGCTTCCCATATCTGCTGGGCTGCACTTATTGCAGGCACTCCAAAATTAACACCTACTCCCACATAGCTGCTTTCCGTTTCCCTGTCCATTATCCTTTCTGACTGCATATCAAGTATATTTATATCTTTTCCTGTTAATGTTAATTTTCCTCCTATATATCCGTTTACAGGATATATATCCACATTCCCCTCTTCACTCTTTATCTCCACATCTCCTGCTGCTTCCAGTCTGTTCGCTATTATTTCCTTTGTTATTTCACTTATCCTGTCCCTGCTCTTGCCGTAACCTACTCCTGCACTTATTCCGCTCCAGCTTACTCCGAAGCTTCCCTTTATTCCGCTTGTCTTATGTTCCTCTTCCCTTATGCTGTTTTCCACTCCCGGCAGTATCTCTACTCCCTGTTTTCCTCTAAGGTATACATTTCCCTGTGTCTGTATATCTGCCCCCTCTACTTTCAGTTTCCCCTGTGCGTCATATGTTATTCCTGCTTCTCCATACAGTTGACTTAGTTTATACTTCTCCCTTGTATCACTCACATAGTCGCTTCCGCTTCCGTATCTCACTCCCATAAATCTTTTTGTTGTATGCGAATTAAACACACTGTTCAGTCTGTCCTTTGTCCCCTGCACATATATATTTCCGTCAGACAGTCCTATTATTCCCCCTTTTGCATTAAAGTTTACCCCCTGTGCAAATACTCCCTTATTGTCCGCAGGAGCTCCCACTTTCCTGAAGTTCATCAGTATGTTTCCGTCGGATGTCAGATCTACATTATTTGCATACACATTATCTTCTACCCAGTTGTTTGTTGTAGTCTTTTTCTTTACTCTTCCGCTCTTATGTGTTTCACTTCTCTGTTTATATTCCGTATCCACTGTCGAAAGCATTGTAAGGTATCTTTTTGCATTTAATGCTATATTTTCTTTCCCTTTTACGTTACTGCTTTCAAGGATTATATCCCTTGCTGATTCGAGAATTGTATTTTTACCTTCTCCTATCTCTCCTGATACTGTAGTGGTCTTTGTCCAGCTGTCCCATTTTGTTCCTACCTGAACCGTTTCCACTTTATCTCCCGATATCTTTCCAATTCCTCTTCTTACAGGTCTTGTTACTTCCTTTACTTCCACCTGTCCGTGCTTATCTTCCCTAAGTGCTATGGTTCTGTCCACTATGTCTTTTTCGGTACTCTTTATTACTGTTCCTTCTGACCCTTTTATATTTCCAGCTATATTTTCAGCCTCTTTTGCCTCAATATATACCGTTCCGTTACTTTCTATCTTTCCTACATTTCTTATACTTTCTGTTATCCCGTATACTTCTGTTACTGTTTTGCCTATATGTTTAAAGAATCTTCCTAACTCCACTTCCCTTGTCATCTCTTTTGTTGTTATGCTGCTTTCATTTACTACTTTCCCCTCTTTTGATGTTACCTGTGTCGCTTCTCCTCCCTTTATTTCTCCCCCTATATTTCTTATGCCTTTATTCCCTTCTACAAGTACAATATTTCCGTTTATCTTTCCTATATTATTTCCTATACTTGCATTTATCCCTTTTCCTGTAAGCTCTATCTGTGTTGTTCCTGTAATACCTATTTGCGATGTGTTTACAAGGTTTCCTCCTTTTATTGCGGTACTGTTTGTCCCTCCTATTATTGACGGATTTAATGCCGTTACATTTCTGTTGTCTACAAGCACTCCGTCTTTTCTTCTGTTTGTTCCTTTTTCATATTCTTCCGTACCGTTTACCACTTTCCCTTTTACGTCTATATATACATCCGAGCCTTTTATTCTTCCTCCGCCTGCAAGTATTACACTGTCTTTTCCGTCCGTTATATATCTTTCAGTATTATACAGGTTTTTAGCTGTTATCGACACTCCTTTTCCTGCTTCTATGTTTCCCCCGTCCTTATTTACTACGTCTCCTTTTTCCGCTTTTATTATTACATTTCCGTCTGCCGTTATGTCGGAACCGTTCATATTTATATGGTATGTTCTTTCCGTTTCCTGTTTCGGCTGTTCTTTTCTTTCTCTTCTTTTTCTTAGGAAATTCGTTACGGCTGTTCCTTCCGTTCCTGTCGCTTTCAATGTATCCTTTATTATTACTTCCGTTTCTCCTATATTTTCAAAATGTCCGTTCCTTACTTCTCCGTATACATCTCCTCTTGCGTGCAGTTTTCCCCTGTCATTTCTTATTAATGTTTCAGCTATCAGTGCAAGGTTTCCCTCTGACAGTATCTTTCCTCTGTTGTTTTCTATTATCCCTGCTTCTACATATGTCTCTTCTTTCCCTTTTATTAGTCCTGTTTCTGTATTTAATACTTTTCCGTTCGCTTTTATATACAGGTTCTTATCACTTAAAAGGTTTCCCTTATTTTCTATATTGTCCGCTTTTAATACAAGGGTTGTTGTACCCTTTATCTCTTTTGCATTGTCAAGGTTTCCTTTTGTTTCTATACTTAGTATTCTTGATACTATGTTTTCTTTTAATATTACTCCCTGTTCTGCTATTAGCTCCAGTGTGTTCTTTCTTTCCATTTTTTCATTTACTGTTATTTTCTTTGCATTTAATGTCGTCGCATAATCTCCCGCTACTGTTCCTTCATATACGTACTCGTTAGGCGTAATGAGTTCCACTACACCTCTTGATACTATCTTTCCGTCCTTATTTACTATTCCTCCTGCATTTACTGCTGTCTTTCCTAAACTTGCTATTATTCCTTTTGTATTGTCAAGTCTGTCAGCTTTCAGATTTATTCCTGTTGTCTGCTCCTTATTTTCTTCCTTTTTATCCTCTTTACTTTCTTCTTTTACTTTTTCTTCCACTTGCCATTCTTTTGCCTGTTCTTTTGTTATTCCGTCCGACAGTATGTATCCTTTTACATTTGATGTGTCTTTTACGTTGATGTCTATCTTACTGTTACTTCTTATTTCTCCGCTGTTATTATTAAGTTTATTTACTGTTACTTCTATTTTCCCATTACTTCTTATTAATCCTGATAAGTTGTTTAACTTTTCTCCTACTATCTTTACGCTTTCCGTTCCCGATATTTCCCCTCTTATATTACTTGTTTCCTTTATTATTCCCTCTATCTTTTCATTTGACAGCAGCTGTCCGTTGTCATTTATCAGTTTATCTGCATTAAGTCTTTTTATATTCCCTTTTATTATTCCGTTTCTGTTGTCTATTATTTTTCCATTCAAAGTCAAGGCTCCTATGGAGTCTATCTTTCCTTTGCTGTTCCCTTTTATATTTCCCCCTATGCTTATTTCTCTTCCTCTTATTACACCTTGTGTATTGTCTAATGTTCCTGTTATGTTTATTCCTATTTCTTTATTTTTTGTATTTTCATTAT
>CALIJH010000032.1 GCA_938017765.1 uncultured Leptotrichia sp. | reverse complement strand
AAATAATCTAATAATATTATAGCCAGAAATATTTTTTAACTATCCTAATCTTATTCCAAACTTTATTCAAACTTTATATTTTAACTTTAATATTTAACTTTATATTTTAAAATCTTTATATCCTTATTCACAATTTAAAGTTTATAATCTATATTCTTAATTCTATAAATTTAATTTATATTCATTATTCATATTTTTGTAGCTTGATGACTTATACGTATAATTTATATTTTTAATCTATGTATCTAATTTTATGTATCTATAAAATTTAAATTATGGATATTCAGACTATTTCCGTTAGATTATTCCTGAACTTTCTTTCTTAGTATTCCCAATATAACAGCAGAAATTATACTTCCTACAGCTATTGCTACAAGATACATTAAGAAATTATTACTTAGTGCCATTACTAATATACCTCCATGAGGGGCTTTTATTTTTATTCCGAACATCATAGTCAATGCTCCTGCTACTGCCGCACCTACTACATTTGCGGGTATTACTCTTCCGGGGTCTGCCGCTGCGTAAGGGATAGCTCCCTCTGTTATAAATGATAGCCCCATTACGTAATTTGTTATCCCCGCTTCTCTCTCTTCTTCAGTAAATTTATTTTTAAATAATGTAGAAGCCAGAGCGATTGCTAAAGGAGGCACCATTCCTCCTGCCATAACTGCCGCCATGACACCGCTTCCTCCTGTTGTCATTGTAGCTGCTAGTGTTCCTGTTCCGAACAAATAAGCTGCCTTATTTATAGGACCTCCCATATCTACAGCCATCATTCCTCCGAGTATCAGTCCTAACAATACTGGATTTAAACCTTTTATCGAATTCAGTCCTGTTAATACTATATTTGAATCGTTCATCGAATTCAAATAATTTGTCAAATTTGTATTCAGTATACTTACAACGGGGTCTATTACGAGTATCATCGCTATCCCTACAATCAATACCGACAACACAGGATAAAACAATATCATTTTCAGCCCGTTTAATGATTTAGGCAATCCTTTTAATGCGGATATTAAAAATTTAACAACAACACCTGCAAACAAACCTCCTACTATAGCTCCTAAAAATCCTGAACCTAAGGAAGAAGCCAATGCCCCCGCTACCAGTCCTGCTGTAAGTGCAGCTCTGTCTCCCATACTGTAGGCTATATATCCGCCTAATATAGGTACAAATAATCCAAATGCCTGTTTTCCGATGTTCATAATCATTTTTGCCAGTGCAGATTTTGACCCGAAATCAGTCCCTGCATTGCTGTTCCCCATAGCAGTATCCGCCAGAAATGCCAATGATATCAATATTCCTCCGCTTATTACGAGAGGAAGCATATACGACACACCGCTCATCAGATGTTTATATAATCCTGTTTTTTCTCCTGATTTTGATGTAGTTCCCTCTTCATTTGAAGCCGTATAAACAGGCAGATTTCCGTCCAATACTTTCTGAATTAAGCCTTTTGCATTGTTTATACCCTCTTTTGCCCCTACTTTTATTAGAGGTTTCCCATTAAATCTCGCTGTTTCTATATTCCTGTCCACTGCAAGAATTACACCTTTGGCAGCTTTTATATCTTCAGATGTCAGTTCATTTTTTCTGCCGTCAGTACCGTTTGTTTCTATTTTTATTTTTACACCCATTTCATCTGCCGCTTTTTTTAATGCTTCCGCAGCCATATATGTATGTGCTATCCCTGTGGGACATGCTGTTGCAGCTATTATAAAATCCTCACCCTCACTGACAGATGCAGAAGCCTCTTCTTTTTCAGCATTTTCTGCTTTTAATTTTTCCGCTTCCTTTTTATTTATAATATCCAAAACTTCATCAGGTGTTTCAGCTTTTTCAAGGCTTATTCTAAAATCATCATCCAGTAACAGCTGTGTCAACCTTGCCAGTGTTTCGATATGAGTATTGTCCGCCCCTGCGGGTGCCGCTATCATAAAAAACAAATGAGAAGGCTCTCCGTCCATTGATTCATAATCTATTCCTTCTGTAGACCTACCCATTGCCAATGCAGGCTGTTTTACGTATTCCGTCTTTGCATGAGGTATTGCTATTCCTTCTTCAAGCGCCGTGGAGCTTTGTTCTTCTCTCGCATTTAATGCTCCAACATATCCCTCATAATCAGTTAAAACACCTGTATTGTCATGTAATTTTGCAATCTCTCTTATGACACTTTTTTTATCTCTGGATTGTAAATTGAGATTTATTCTCTCTTTTATCAGCAAATCCGATATTTTCATATTTTTTATACACCTTCCTTAATGATTTTTATCTCTTTGTACAGTTTATCTACAAAGTCTTTTTCAGCAAGTCCGTAAGAATATGCCGTAGCACTTCCTGCCGCTACTGCCAGTCTGAAAGAATTTTCCAAAGACATATTTCCTACATATCCCGCTATAAATCCTGCTACCATTGAATCTCCCGCACCTATGGAATTTATGAGTTCTCCTTTAGGTACTGACGCCTCCATTACAAATTCATTATTTACAAGCAATGCCCCATCACCGCCACGTGAAATAATTACATTTTCTACTCCTCTTTCCAAGAAAAACGAACATTTTTTTACAATTTCTTCTTTTGTTTCCAATTTTTCATTAAACATATCTCTCAATTCATGAATATTCGGTTTAATGAAAAAGTTATTGTGTATATTATCCTGCAAAAGATTTCCTCTTGTATCAAGAACAATTTTCACATTCTTTTTTATATTTTCCGAGAGTTCTTTATATATCTTACTGCTCAAAGTTGCAGGAATACTCCCTGAAAGTACAAGTATATCTCCCTCTTTCAGACAAGAAATTTTTTCAGTCAATTCTTTTAATTTTTTTTCTGAAATTTCAGGAGAAACACCGGTTATTTCTGTTTCTTTATCGTTACCATTCACTTTTACATTGATTCTTGTATATCCTTCAAGCTCTACAAATTCTGATTTTATACCGTCCCTTTCCAAATCCCTGACTATAAAATCACCTGTAAATCCTGCTATAAAACCTATTGCTGTCGATTCTATATTCAGATTTTTAAGAACTTTTGATACATTTATACCTTTTCCTCCGGCTCTGTAATTAACTTTATTTGCAAGATTCAGATGTTCCGTTTTCAAATCTTCATTGATGTACATATCATAGTCCAAAGCAGGATTTAAAGTCAATGTATAAATCATACTGACCTCCTTTTCTCTAATTAATATTTTGATTTTTTATTATTTTTCTAAAAATTTTTCATAACTGTCATTATTTTTATAGCCGTTATCATTCATAGCTATAATTACAGATAGATAAAGATTTTTTACAATAACAATCTCAATATTAATAAAAATATTTTTTATATCTATTATTTTCTTTAATAGCTTTTTTAGTTGTTATTATTTTACATTCTTTCAGTTCAGAAAATTTCACATTTGAAATTTTATCAAACTTTTCACTGTCGGCAAGAATATATTTTTCTTCTGACAATTCTATTACTTTTTTCTTCAACATTGCTTCATTTATTTCAGGAGTTGTAAATCCTGATTCTGTATCTATTCCGTTCGTTCCTAAAAAACATTTGTCAAATCTGAACTTTTCCAGAGCCTGAATAGCTTCTACTCCTATTACGGCTTTTGTCGAATGCTTGACTTCGCCTCCAACAATTATCGTTTTTATTCCATATTTCAGCAGTTCTTCTATATGCATAAGACCATTTGTTACAACTGTCAGATTTTTATTTTTCAATTTTTCTATAAGATAAAAAACGGTAGTTCCTGCATCAAGATAAACAAAATCACCATTTTTTATTATTTCCGAAACTTTTTCGGCAATTTCCTTTTTTTCATTGACACCTTCTTTAAATCTGTCTTTTACTTCAATATCAAAACTCAGTTTTTTCTGCTGACAGACACCGCCTTTGATCTTCAATAAAAGCCCTTTCAAATACATCTTCTCAATGTCTCTTCTTATAGTAGATGACGATACATCCATAATATCATTTAATTCCTGATAGGAAAGCCTGCCTTTTTTATTTAATTCATACATTATTTTTTCAAATCTGTCTATTTCCAGCATAATTTTCCTTCCTGTAATTTAGATTTTTTATTTAGATTTTGTTTTATTTAAAGTTTTATTTCCATAATCACTATATCTTTAGTTGTACTGATAAT
>CALIJH010000031.1 GCA_938017765.1 uncultured Leptotrichia sp. | reverse complement strand
AAAAATATCTCAGGAAATGTTATAAGTCCCGAGATATTTTTTGTTAGGTAAGGTAAATAAGTCAAAAAATCTGTAGTTTGACAATGGTTATATTTATGTATAGATATTATTGTTCTCTTAAATAAGCATTTAGCATCCATAAGTTTTTTTCATATTCAGTAATGTATTCATCCATCATAGCCGAAGTTCCGTAATCACTTTCATCATCGGCTGCTGTTTTGATTTCTTTCGCAAGTTTCAGCATTCCTTGGAATTCGTCTTTTACTGAAACGAGTACATCATGTACAAAGATTTCCTTATTTTCAGCTTCTTTAATTGTAGTAAGTGTTAAATAATCTTTTAGTGTTCCGTAAGGTCTTCCTCCGATAGCGAGTATTCTTTCAGCTACTTCGTCTATTTGCTCATTGATTTTATCATAAAAATCTTCCAATTTTGCATGGATTGTGAAAAATCCTTTTCCAACTACATTCCAGTGGTAATTTTGAACTTTTCTGTAAAGTACATTCAGATTTACTAAGTATAGATTTAATTTTTCTGCTGTTTTGCTCATTAATATCATCTCCTAATTTTAAAATTATTTTATATTTGTAATGATTACAAAACTATTATATTAAAAATTTGGAATTTTGTCAACCTTTTTTTGTGAAAAAAGAAAAAAATTTTATAAAAACAATCAGAATTATTAAAGAAACTATTATTGACGGTCCCGAAGGAATATTCAGAATATATGAGAAATATAATCCGAGCAGAATTCCAATAAAAGAAAAAAATACAGATAAAAACACAATATTGTAATATTTTTTTGCAACCATTGATGCTGCAGCCTGAGGAATAGTAAGTATGGAAATAATAAGTATAATTCCTATAGTTTTAATATTTATTATTATTGCAGAAGATATGAGTATTATCATAAAATAATTTATAAAATAAGTAGGAACTCCATGCAGTCTGTATAGTTTTTCATCAAAACTGGTATAAACAATGCCTTTGTAAAATATTATGAAAAATATTATAGTAACGATATCCAGTATTAAAAGGGAAATAATATTAAAAGTATTGGAAAGAAGTATATTTCCGAATAAATAAGTAGACATATCGGATTGATAGCCGGGAGTCATAAAGGAAAATATAATCCCTATAGCCATGCCTAAAGACATCACCATACCTATACCTAAATCGCTGTCCATATAGAAGAAGTCTTTTAAAATCAATATTAAAATTCCTGATAATATTGAAAATATGAGTCCAAAAATAAGAGGGTCTTTTATCGGTAATTTGAAAAAATAGATGAGATAAATCCCTATTCCTATTCCTCCATAGGAAGCATGGCTTATACTCGAAGAAATAAAAACCATTTTTTTATTGACTATATATGTTCCTATAATCCCGCAGCATATGCTCGATAAAAGTCCTACAGTAAGGGCATTTCTCATAAAAGAATATTGTAAAATATTTATAAAGTCCATTTTTCCCCGTTCTTTAATTAAAGTCATTAATTAATATATTTTGAAATAAGCTAATGTTTGTGTATAATTGCATTTTCATCTTTGTAATAATCTTTTTTATCCTTATATACTTTTATAGATCCTTCCACGATAAATATGGAATCCACATAATTATATATTTTCTCGAGTTCATGGGAAATTATTACAAGAGTGGAGCTGGAAAGCTGTTTTATTTTTTCAAATAATTTAAACTCAAATTCTTTGTCAAGGAAAGATTCCGGCTCGTCCAAAAATATAATTTCAGGAGAAGAAACGAGTGCCCTTGCAATAAGAGCTCTCTGTAACTGTCCGCCGGAAACTTCACTTATGAGTTTATTTTTTAAATGAGAAATCCCAAACTCTTTTAGAAGATTTTCAGTTTTTTTCTTTTCATCTTTGTTAAAAGGTCTGAAAAGATTTTTTCTGTTTGTAAGGCCTGATATAACCAAGTCAAATATATTGATAGGAAAAGAAGCATCAAATTCCCTGATTTGAGGAAGATAACCAATTTTGTCCTTATCAATGAAAAATTTGATTTCTCCTGAATTTTTTTTCAGAAAATTTAAAAGAACTTTTACTAAAGTGGATTTTCCTCCGCCGTTTCTTCCTAAAATTGCAACGTTCCGCCCTTTCAATATATCAAAATTTATATTTTTTAGAATAAATTCAGTATAGTATTTAAAATTTAAATTCTTCACACTTATAAGTTTTTCTTCGGAATTGCTCATAACAGTCCTTTCATTTATGTATTACGTATGTATATGATTTATCGGTTTATGAAATAACTTAAATTCTTGATGTATATTTGATTAATCCAGATAGTCTACAAAACGGTTCAGATTTTCAAATATATTTTCCAAATCTGCATTAAATTCTGCTACTTTGGAGTTAGGAATTTCTTTGGAAATAGCTTCGGCACTTTGTTTAGGAAATTGAGGTTGAACTAAAATAGTAGTTACACCGTGTTCTTTTGCCTCGTCAATAATTTCTTTGATTTGCTGGGCAGAAGGTTCCTTTCCTTCGCTTTCTATTTCGATTTCTTTAATGCCATAGTCTTTAAGGAAATAATTCAAAGCGGGATGATAAATCATAAATACTTTTTTAGTTTTAGTGGACATTTTTTTAGTTATCTCTTCTTTAAATTTAGTCAATTCAGCTAAAAAATCATTATAATTTTTTTCAAAAGTATCTTTTTTATCAGGATACATTGCAGTTAATTTATCTTTTATGTTTTTTGCGACTTGAGGCATTATTTCCAAGGAAAACCATACATGAGGGTCAACAGCGTCTTCGTCATGGTCATGATCGTGGTCTTTTTTCTCATGCTCTTCGTGTTTTTCATCTCTATGGTCATGGTCTTTATCTTCGTCGTGATGATGATGATGTCCTTTTAAAAATAAAGCTTTATCGACACCGCTTAAAACATTTGTGATTTTATCTGAACCGTTCAGACTTTTTTCTATTGTTTCTTCAAAAGGAAGCATATCATAAGTAAAAAATACTTTGGAATTTTCCAGAGTTTTCAAGTCTTCGGGTTTAGGTTCAAAAAGCTCATGGTTCATATTAGGCTGTACGATAGAAATAACTTCAAAATCATTTCCTGCGATTTTCTGTACAATCCATTTGAGAGGCGGAATACTCGTTACGATTTTTTCCTTTTTAGGTATTTCCGTCTTATCGGAGCCGTCTTTTTTATCAGAGCTTTCAGTTTTTCCGCATGAAAAAACAAGAATTCCTAATAATAGTAGTGTTACGATTTTTTTCATTTTTTTAAATCCTCCTGTAAATTTTATTTATCATTAGCACCGAGTTTATATATTTAATCACAGTCATTGCATTTACCCTTGAAAATTGATAAATGTGATAAAAGAGAAAATCCTTTTTTTTCCAATGCACTTTTTTCTTTTTGGGTTTCAGAAACAGAAAATTCGGGTACGGTTTCTATATGTTTACATATATCACATATAAAGAAATTGGCATTTTCTTCTTTAAAATAATATTTTTCATTTTCAAAATCAAAAGAAAATACGAGCTTGTTTCTTTCCAAAAAATCTAAAGCCCGATAAATCGTGGACAAATCAAAGTCAACTTTTGTTTTTAAAAATTTTGCATTTATCGGCGTGTCCGAATTACTTATTAAATCTAATATTTTTTGTCTGTTTTTTGTCAATTTCATAATGCTACCTTCTATAAATAGTTTATAAAATGCGAATGATTTGCAAATATAATTTATTCTATAACAATTTTTTTTATTTGTCAAACATTTATTTTATTAACTGTTTTTTTACAAATTTACAAATTATATGGAAATATTTGAGAGATTTTGTAGATAATATAAAGATAGATAATATAAAGTAAGTAAATAAATATATGAAACTGAAATAAATACTTGATGAAATTAAATATCTGTCTTGTAGTTATCAAAACTATATTTTTAATCTCAAAAAATTGACTTTCCCTTAAAAAAAATAAACTAATATTATAAAATATAGATAATTTTATATTATCTATAAAAAAAACAGGTATTATTTTTTAAGTTTGGGATATTTTTGGAAAAAAGATACTTGATTTTTATCTTCTATTATAGTAATAATCTATATGAAAGATAATTTTTAGTATGCTTAGTATATGAATAAGATTGTAATATATGAATTAAGATTTGAGGAGTGTGTAAAAATGAATAAAATATACCTGCTTTTAAGAAAAAATTTTAAAGATAAACTGTTGAGAAAAGCATTAGCTTTTGTAATGCTGCTGTTTTT
>CALIJH010000030.1 GCA_938017765.1 uncultured Leptotrichia sp. | reverse complement strand
GATAGAACAGGATAAAGATAAAATAACAATAGATATAAATTTAATATATGAAAAATTTGAAATCGGCTATACTCTGAACTATTATGTTGAAAGAATTAAACAACCAGAATTTCAATATATGAATTTTATTATGAAAAAAATATATATAAATGATAGGGAAAGTATAAAAATAGGAGATGAAATAAAAAAAGTACTTCCTAAAATAAAGAAATATCTTAGAAGAAATAATAAAGATATGAGTTTTGAATATGAAGAAGATGAATATACGGGAAGATATTTATTTGATGACGGAAATATAGATATATTCTTTGAAAAATTTAAAAATAAAAAAATAGTAGACTATATAGCAATAGGACTACCATATAAGGATATCTTAGAAGAAGATAAAGAAGTTTTAGAAGAAATAAAAGATATCATGGAGTTAAAGGAAAAAATTGATAATATGTTTTGGAAAAAGAAATAAAACAAAACCTCCGCATTTTCGAGTAACTGCTTAGCGAGAAATTGAAGAAGCTTTTCAAAAAACAGAAGTCATTTAAATACTGATGAAACAATATACTACAATGGAAACTTCAATAATGTAGACAAAGTATTAGTATTACATATAAAGATATGCAAGAAAAAAAGTTAAATTTATAGACTAATAAAAAGATTATTTCTAAAATTTAAATTTTTTTTGAATATACTCGAAAAATTTTTTTGGCTTTTTAACTCTTTAAGCCAGTAAATATCTATATTTTTGCATATAATGGCTAAATTTGACTAAATTTTACATACTGTGTTATCATAATTATAGGGGGATAAAGAGGTTTAGTAACAAATTAAAAATATAATTGGGAGGTTTGAATAAATGAAAAAATTATTATTATTAGGAGCATTGATTTTGAGTGTGAATTCATTTTCAGCAGTAAATCTTAATATTGATGGAGGAACATTTTCAGCGGGTACATCAATTTCAGGAGGTTCCACTTATACAGTTAATCATAGTGGTTCGATAACTTATACAACCGCTACAAGTTATATAGAGAGGGGTACTTATTTCGATGTTCAGCCTGGGGCTACATTCACAATAACAAATGCTGCAGGAAATCAGATTTTCAGTGGCACAGGACCTTTTGGGATTTCGCTATACACTAATCTTACAGGAGCAGAAACAGTTTTAGGTAATGCTGCAAATGTAACAACACCAATAGCGTCGTTTATACCAGCATATCCGGTTGTGCCAAGCCCTACTCCGACACCAACACCTGTACCAACACCACTGCCAACGCCAAGTCCGACACCGACACCGGGAGCTTCGACTTCAAAAATATATATGGCAAGGTCAAAAGTTGCTTTGGATTTAGCTAAAAATATAACTTCGAGTGGTTTCAGAAGTTTGGAAAATGCAGGAAATGGCAACGGAACGGATTTAGATATTCAATACATAGGAGGAGCAGGTAATTATACTGATAATTCCCAAGTAGTAAAATATGACTCCAAAAGTAACGGAGTAAGCCTAATCGGTACAAAAAGCTTTGGAAACTTTACTCTTGGAGCAGGATTTGGATATCAGAAATCCAATGTAAAATATAAAGAAAGATTTAACGGAATAAAAGAAAAAATAGATTCATACCAGTTTATGCTGAGCGGAAAATTTAATTTCACTGAAAATGTTGATTTATCAAGTGTTCTGACTTATTCGCACAACAGTCATAAATACGAAACAGCGGATAGAGTTCCTATAGAGGGAGTCAAATTTAATTCAAATATTATAGACTTCCAGACAAGATTAGGTTCTAAGTTCGGCGGAGAATCAGGATACGTAAAACCTTATGTAGGACTGGGAGTAACAAGAGTTGAAGAAGGAGCGATAGAAAGACTGGGAGCTAATAAGGCTAAAGGAACAAGCGGAAATGCAAATTTAGGAGTATACGGACAGGTAGCATTAGGTTCGGCAGTTGATTTGTTCGGAAATGTCGAATACGAACACAGATTTAACAGAAAATCTTATCATGGGGATAGGGAATTAGCCGGAGGAAGCAAAGTTGAGGGATTGGATTATGACGGAGGAATGAAATTAGGGTTAGGATTGAAATTTAAATTATCCAAATTCAATATGACAACTGCCTACGAATTAAATGACGATAGAAATAATGTATTTAAAGTAGGATTTGGAGCCGAATTCTAATTACCTGATAACTAACTAATAATCTTAATTAATTTCATAATAAAAAACACTCTGAATTACTTTTGTAATAAAGGGTGTTTTTTATTTTTATCATATTAGTAAAGTTATGTTTATAAAATGAGATTGCTTTAAGAATAAAAAATACTTATGAAAAGTAATCCGGAAATCATCAAGATATATTTGTATATTATATATATTTATTCATAAATTTATAAAATTTTACTCACACTTAATAAATAAACAGGCAATTTATATCATATGTTAGAATAAAAAAAGGAGAAAATAAAGAGAGTAAATTTTATCAAATAAATATATAATTTTTTGATTTATTTGATAGTTTTTATTTTGAATATAAAATAATAATATTTAAATATCACAATCAGAATAAGTATAAATCTTATATAATGGTTTTTTAGCAGAAAAATCGGAAAAGCTATCATTGTACTGGATAAGCAGAGCAGTCCAATTTTTGTTTTTAAGGTCATACTTTTATTTTTTTCAAAGTTTTCCAAATGATTTTTATATAATTTTGTCTGAATAAACCAGTCATGAAATCTTTTAGAGCCTTTTGAAAAACAAAAACTCGCCAGAAGCAGAAAAGGTACAGTAGGCAGAGCAGGCAAAAAAATTCCGACAATTCCAAGTCCCATAGAAATAAATCCTAATGTAATATATATTATTTTCATACATTCCTTTCTGAGTGTGAAGTATTCTCTCCTATAAAATAATAACATTAATAGAAAATTTTTTCAATTAAATTAATAATTCAGTTACGTATTTCGATAATAAGGATATGACGGGAAGTAGAGTAAATACAGTATTTGCAGTCATTCAGAGTTTATGAAATTTGAAAGGTACAAATTAGCTATAAATTGTGGTATAATTTAAATTAAATATGAAAAGTAAGAAACAGTCTTAAGGAGGAAATATGTTGGAAAAACTGTCCCGTTTAAGAGAGGACGTACTGGAAAAACTTAATAATGTAGGAAATCTTGACGAGCTTAATGAGCTGAAAGTAAAGATTTTGGGTAAAAAGGGAGAATTTACAGCTATAATGAAAGGAATGGCTGAAATGGCGGCTGAAAAAAGAGCTGAATTCGGTAAAATTACTAACGAAGTAAAAGTGATTTTACAGGACAAATTCGATGAAAAACTTAATGCACTGAAAGAAAGAGCAAAGCAGGAAAGACTAAAAAATGAAACAATAGATATTACATTACCTGGCAGAAAGTCAAATGAGGGTTCTCTACATCCATTGACAAAGACTGTCGGAGAAATAAAGGAGATTGTTTCCGATATGGGATTTGACATAGTTGACGGACCTGAAATCGAGTATACAAAGTATAATTTTGATGCCCTGAATATACCTAAAACACATCCGTCGAGGGAAATATCCGATACTTTCTATATTCAGGACGAAGTAGTGCTGAGAACCCAGACATCAGGAATGCAGATAAGGTATATGCTTGACAGAAAGCCTCCATTCAGAATGGTATCAATAGGAAAAGTATACAGACCTGATTATGATGTTTCACATACTCCGATGTTTCACCAAATGGAGGGTCTTATGATAGGTGAGGATGTTTCTTTTGCAAATTTTAAGGCGATACTCGAAAATATCGTAAAAAAGATATTCGGAAAAGAAAGAAATGTAAGATTTAGACCTCATTTTTTCCCGTTTACAGAGCCGTCAGCCGAAATGGATGTAGAATGCGGTGTATGTAAAGGGACAGGTTGTAGAGTATGCAAAGGGACGGGTTGGCTCGAAATACTCGGAAGCGGAATGGTAAATCCTAAAGTCCTTGAGGGAGTAGGAATAGACTCTAAGAAATATCAGGGATTTGCTTTCGGTCTCGGACTTGAGAGAATAACAATGCTCAAATACGGAATTGATGATTTGAGGGCATTTTATGATAATGATGTGAGATTTTTAGAACAGTTTTAAGATAATGTCAGAAAATAAAAAATGAGGAGGAAAAATGCTGATTTCTTTAAATTGGTTAAAACAATATATAGATTTGGACGGAATAGAAGTAGGAGAAATGGAAAAAGCTCTTACAATGATAGGACAGGAAGTCGAAAAAATAGATATAATAGGCGGGAACCTTGATAATGTAGTAGTTGCGCATTTAGAAGAAGTAAAAAAACACCCCAATGCTGACAGTTTGACCCTTTGTAAAGTGAATAACGGAAAGGAAATATTGCAGATAGTTTGCGGAGCTACTAACCATAAAACAGGGGATAAAGTTGCCTTGGCACAGGTAGGGGCTAAACTGAAAGAGGATTTTACAATCAAAAAAAGTAAAATAAGAGGTGAAGAATCAAACGGAATGCTATGTTCCGAAGTTGAACTGGGAATAGGGAGCGATAAAGACGGGATTATAATATTACCTGAAGATGCCCCTGTCGGAATGCCTCTGAAAGATTATCTCGGAATAGATGATACTGTATTTGAACTGGAAATAACTCCCAACAGACCCGACTGTCTGTCCCATATAGGTATAGCGAGAGAGCTTTCCGCTTATTACGGAAAAGAGCTGAAATATCCGAAAACGGATATAAATGGTGAAATTCAGGAAAAAACTTCGGATAATATAAAAGTTACTATTGAGGACAGTAATTTATCAAGAAGATACGTGACAAGAATATTAAAAAATGTTACTGTAAGGAAAAGTCCTAAATGGCTTAAAGAAAGAGTGGAATCTGTAGGACTCCGAAGTATTAATAATATAGTTGATGTTTCCAACTTTATTTTAATGGAAATGAATCATCCAAATCATATATTTGATTTGGATAAAATCGAGGGAAATGAAATCATTGTAAAATCTGCGAAAACGGGAGATACACTTACTACTCTTGATGAACAGGAAAGAAAACTCGAAGAAGGCGACATTGTAATATCGGACGGACAAAAGATACTTGCCCTCGGTGGAGTAATGGGAGGGTTGAATTCACAAGTTACTGATAATACAAAAAATATTTTACTTGAGGTTGCCCAGTTTAATCCTCAGAATGTTAGAAAAACATCAAGAAGGCTGACATTGTCAAGTGATTCTTCATACAGATTTGAAAGAGGAATAGACGTTGAAGATGCGATAAAAGTAATAAATAGGCTTGCAAATCTTATTCAGGAAGTGGCGGGAGGAGAAATACTGAACGGATATGTGGACGTTTATACAGTTCCACATGAAAACAAAATTGCCGAACTCAATTTTGAAAGACTGAACAGATTTGTCGGAAAGGTTATACCGAGAGAAAAAGTTATAGAAATTCTGAAAAACCTTGAAATAGCAGTTGTAGACAATGGGGAAACACTCACACTTACAGCCCCTTCCTATAGAGGAGATTTGGAACTTGAACAGGATTATTTTGAAGAAATAATAAGAATGTACGGTTTTGACAATATAGAAAATATTATGCCCAAAGTGGACATAAATCAAAATGCCGTGCTTGATGCGACAAGACTTAACGATAGAGTGAAAAATATATGTGCAGGTGCAGGGTTGAAAGAAGTTATAAATTACAGTTTCATTCCCAAGGACGCTACGGAAAAGTTAAAATTTACAAGAATTTCCAAAGATAAACTGATAGATATTTCCAATCCTATAACCGAGGATTTTGTAACGATGAGACCTACATTGCTTTACAGTCTGATAAAAAATGCAAAAGACAATATGAACAGAAATGTTTCAAATATAAGATTTTTTGAAGTGAGCAGAACTTTTGAAAAGACTGAGGAACTCGCTAAAGAAGAAATAAAACTTGGAATTATTCTCGCAGGGGAAAATGATAAGACTTTGTGGAATCCTAAACCTGTCCATTATGATTTTTATGATTTGAAAGGGATTGTAGAGGAAATTTTTTCAAAATTAAAGTTTAAAAATTATTCACTGAAAAGGTCGGAACAGACTGAATTTCATCCGGGGAGGTCTGCCGACATATTTGTAGGAAATGAATATATCGGAAGTTTTGGGGAGATACACCCTGATGTGCTGGAAAATTTTGATTTGAATAAAAAGACAGTGCTTGTAGCAGAATTCAGCATTGATTTAATCAAAAAATATATCAACAAACCTTTTGTGTATCAGGGAATAGTCAAGTATCCTGCCGTTCCGAGAGATGTAGCTTTAGTAATGAATGAAAATATTTTAGTCGGAGATGTGCTAAGAACGATTGAAAAAATAGATAAGAAAGTCGAAAAAGTAGAATTGTTTGATATATACAGAGGGCTTGGAGTAGAACCCGGTAAAAAAAGCGTCGCTATAAGTATACTGTTGAGGGATAATTCCAAAACTCTTGAAGAAAAGGAAATAAATGATATTCTTGAAAAAATACTCGTTAAAGTAAAAAAAGATTATTCAGCTGAGTTAAGACAGTAATGAAAGCAATTGTTTTTTTAAATGGAGAGTATACATATTCACAAGGGTTTATAGACAGTCTGTTTGGTGAAGATACGGTTTTGTTGTGTGCAGACGGAGGAGCAAATTATGCATATAAGTATAATAAAACTCCTCTGTACATAATAGGAGATTTGGACTCTATAAATAAGGAAATATTGGAATACTATAAATCTCTGAATGTAAACATTGTGAAATATAATCCTGAAAAAGACTATACAGACTTTGAGCTGATTTTACAAAAAATTTCACAGCTCGAAAAAGACGGGTATTTCAAATTTAATTCGGTGAATATATTGGGAGCTTTGGGAAAAAGGACAGATTTGACTTTGAGTAATCTTTTTCTTATGGAAAATTATCCAAATATAACGATTTTAACTGAAGAAGAACAGGTTTTTTATAAGGAAAAATCTTTTTCCATAAGTGATAAAAAAAATTACGGGTTTTCGATAATTCCTCTGAATGAAAATATCAAAAACCTCACTTTAAGAGGATTTAAATATGAGCTGGAGTGTGCAGATATAGAAAGAAAATCTTCCAGACTTGTAAGTAATATTATCACAACAAATATGTGTAATGTAAACTTTACAAAAGGAAAAATGATAGTAATTTTAAAAAAACCTGCAAAGATATAATGATTTTCGAAAAATAGTCAAATGCAAAAAATATAAGAAAAAGGGTTGACAATTAGAGAAAATTTATATATAATATTTCTTGTCCTGATAAAAATACAGGATTGAGATTGGGCTGTCGCCAAGCGGTAAGGCACTGGACTTTGACTCCAGCATGCAATGGTTCGAATCCATTCAGCCCAGCCACTTTAAAATAAAATATATTATATAAACTGTCGGTTTCGGCAGTTTTTTTATAATTTTTGTTTTTATTGTAATGTTTTTTATGCTTTATAATATTATAAAATAATATTATAAAAAAGAGAAAGTGTTGTAATTTGGGCGTTCTTTTGTTATAATCTAAAACATACTAAATGTTTTAATTAAAAAGAAAGTTATTTTAAAAGTAATTTTGCTATGATTTGAAATATATTAGAAATAACAGGCAAAAGGAATTATAAAAAATCTGATTACAGGCAGTTTAGGCGCCTAATAATTATGATGTCGTATAAGGAGCAGGAACAATGGAAAAAAGCAGAAGAATAGCAGGGATAGATATTTTGAGAGCAGTAGCTCTTATTATGATATGTTTTTATCACTGGTTTTTATATAAAGGAATGTATGTCGGAGTAATTGTATTTTTTGCTCTGAGCGGTTATTTATTTACAAGTTCCTTATTATCAAGGAATTTTTCATGTTTTGATATAGTAAGAAAAAGAATATCCAGAATTTACCCGGCTCTTTTAACTGTGATACTGGTTTCCACAGTGGTTTTGCTAATAATGAACGGAGGATTGGAAACAAAATATAAAAACAGTGCATTTTTTTCGATAATAGGATTGAACAATATTTATCAGATAATATCGGGAATATCCTATTTTGACAGTTATAATATCGTTTTACCTCTAACTCATATATGGGCGCTGTCTTTTCAAATCCAGATGTATATTCTTTTTCCGTTTATCCTGAAAGGATTGAAAAGACTGAAACTCGGGAATTTACAGATAAGTTTCATATTTTTTGGAGTCAGCATTTTATCAGCTTTATGTATGGCTTATAAATATTTTAAAGGGGTCGACATCTCAAGAATATATTACGGAACGGACACGAGAGCCTTTACATTTTTTATAGGTGCTGCTATTGCTATGATTTACAGTCAGAGGGAAATAAAGAATGACAGGGAAAAATTGAGGATACTCCAGTTAGGGATTGGAGGAATAGTCCTTTTAATAATATTTTCTCTGACGATAGATTACAGAAACGGGATTAATTATTATGGATTGCTCTATTTAATGAGTGTTCTTATAACATTTTCGGCAGTGCTGTGTACAAAATTAAAATTGAGAAATATAAAAATTCCGATGTTCGGCTTTTTTTCAAAAATTTTGGCGATATTGGGAAGGCACGAATATCATTATTATTTATGGCAGTATCCTCTAATGATATTTATGAGGGAAATTTTTAAATGGTCAAAGATAGGGTACTTTTATCAGCTTTTACTGGAAATACTGCTTCTTATATTAATTGCGGAAATAAGCTATTATATTTTTGAAAAGAAAAGATTTGAAATTTCGGGTTATCTTGTATCAGGAACTATTATCGCACTTTTATTTTTATCTCCCGTGTATAAAAATAAAGACTTGGAAGAAATGAAAGCCGTCCAGTCGGATATAGAAAATGGAAAAATCATTGGAGAGAATAAAGACGGTAAGGACAACGCGGAAAGAGACAGTCAGGAACAGAAAGACAAAGAGAAAAAAGCGGAAAATAATGAAGAAAAAATAGAAAATAAAAATCAGAATGAAAATCAGGAACAAACTGAAAATAACTCTGAAAAAAACGGAAAAATAGGAAATATTGACGAAAGAAACATACTGTTTATAGGAGATTCGGTTTTGGAAATGACAAAACCTGAACTTTATAAAAAATATCCCAATGCGATAATTGACGTAAAAGTCGGCAGACAGTTTTCAGAACTGGCAGGATTGTTGACGGAATATAAAAACACAGGAAAATTAGGGAAAACAGTAGTAATCGCTCTGGGAACAAATGGACCTATCTCTCCCGAAGATGCGGAAAAAGTAATGAACATACTGAAAGGAAGTGATGTGTACTTTATAAATTCCGTAGTAGCAAGACCATGGGAAAAAAGAGTAAATAGGGAAATAAGAAATATAGAGAAAAATTATAATAATGTGAAGATTATTGACTGGTATTCCTACGCTAAAGGAAAAAGAGAATATTTTTATAAAGACGGAGTACACCCTAAACCATTAGCGACAGAAAAATATGCAAATCTTGTGTATTCTGTTTTAAGTAAGGGAGCAAAATAATAAATATTTGAAAAACGTGTTTTTTTCTGATATACTGAAATTGTAAAATTTTAAAAATAAAGATATTTATATGAATGGAGTTATGATAATATGAAAAATAATGAAAAATTAAATTTTAGCTATCAGTTTGCAAAAAACTTTTTTAACGAAGATGAGCTGGTTCAGATTAAACCTTATGCAGAACTGGCAAATGAAGTCCTGACAAAGAAAACGGGAGCGGGAAATGACTTTTTAGGTTGGGTTTCGTTGCCTCAAGAGTACGACAGGGAAGAATTTGAAAGAATAAAAAAAGCGGCGGAAAAAATAAAAAATGATTCGGAAATTTTAATAGTAATTGGAATAGGAGGCTCTTATTTAGGAGCAAAAGCTGCCATAGAATTTTTATCTCACAGTTTTTACAATAATCTGCCTAAGGAAAAAAGAAAAACTCCTGAAATATATTTTGCAGGAACAAATATGAGCAGCACTTATTTGAAACATCTCATAGAGCTTGTAGGAAACAGGGATTTTTCAGTAAATGTAATTTCCAAATCGGGAACTACTACAGAACCTGCGATAGCATTCAGAGTATTTAAAAAAATGTTGGAAGATAAATATGGAAAAGAGGAAGCGGGAAAAAGAATTTACGCTACTACTGATAAAGTAAAAGGAGCATTGAAAACATTGTCGGATACGGAGGGGTATGAAACATTTACAGTACCTGACAATGTAGGAGGAAGATTTTCAGTACTGACAGCAGTAGGGCTGCTTCCCATAGCTGCGGCAGGCATAAATATAGACGAACTTATGGCAGGGGCAAGGGATGCGATGAATGACTATTCAGGAAATTCTTTTGAAGAAAATCAGACTTTACAGTATGCAGCCATAAGAAATATCTTACATAGAAAAGGTAAGGATATGGAAATCCTTGTAAATTATGAGCCAAGATTGCATTATTTTTCCGAATGGTGGAAACAGCTGTTCGGAGAGTCGGAAGGAAAAGACGGAAAAGGGCTTTATCCGTCATCGGTGGATTTTTCGGCTGATTTGCATTCTCTTGGTCAATATATTCAGGAAGGAAAAAGAACTATGTTTGAAACAGTGGTTTCAATAGGAAAACCTGAATGTGAATATATAATTGAGAGCGACAGGGATAATCTTGACGGACTTAATTTTATAGCAGGAAAATCGCTGGATTATGTAAATAAAAAGGCTACAGAGGGAGTAATTCTGGCTCATATAGACGGAGGAGTACCTAATCTGACGGTAGATATACCCGAAGTTACGCCATATCATTTGGGATATGCTTTTTACTTTTTTGAAAAGGCATGCGGAGTGAGCGGATATTTATTAGGCGTAAATCCTTTTGACCAGCCGGGAGTGGAAGCCTACAAAAAAAATATGTTTGCTTTACTGGGAAAACCGGGATATGAGGAAGAAGGCAAAAAACTCGAAGAAAAGTTAAATAATATGAAGTAAACGGATAAACAACAAAAGACTATTTTAACTGTAAACTGTCCGAATTGATATAAAATCGGTACTGTAATTAAGTTCAGAATAGTTCTTTTGTTTTTTAAATATTTCTGGACTGAAAGGATTTCAAATGGAAAAAGCATTAATTGAGAAAATGAACGGAGATATGAAAGAAATTCAGGTTTTATGGGAAAAAGTCGGAAACAGTGAAGATGATAAAAAAACATTTAACGAAAAAATTGAAAATTGTGCAGCTGTGTACAGGGATTTTGCGATTTTCTTTTCCGAGTACAATATGAGTATAGTTACTCAGGAAGATTTTTCTAAAGTGAGAAATCTGATAAATCAGCTGCATAAGGAAATAAAGAAAGAAAATCCTGATAAAAGCGACATTGAAAAAGTAATAGGAGAATTATGGGAAATCAGAATAACCGGGACGGACAGACTGTCTGAGGAAATAATGAAAAAAGGTAAAGATGATTTCAGAAAACTGGAACAGATAATAAAAGATAAAAACTGGGAAAAGGAAAGGGAATTCATAAAAGAAAGGCGAGACCACTATAATAAAATAAAAATATGGTTTGATGAAAATATTTTAAGAGATTTGGAACTGTATACAGGGATTTTTGATACAATGGTAAATTTTGATATAAGTATGAGACAGATTGAGAAAAATAAAGAGCCTTATATATTTGTATCGGAAGATTAAAATATTAAAGAATTATTTCAAAAATAGGAAATCGTATCAAAGATATAATAAAAAATAATATTTTTCAAATGAATAGATATTACTTTTTACATAATTTTTATTGGCAAGGTAATAAAAATTATAAAATAATAGAGAAAGGTGAGATGTACTATGACCAGAGAAAATTTGTGGAAAAGCTATAATGAAAAAGAGAAAAAACAGATTTTTAAATTTGCCGAAGAATACAAAAATTATCTAAATTCGGCTAAAACTGAAAGGGAATTTGTAACTGTAACTGAAAAGGAGCTTATAAAAAACGGATTTACCGATATAAATAAAAAAAAGACATTGAAAAAAGGTGACAAGGTATATTATAACAACAGGGATAAAAATATCGTAGCGGTAATAATAGGAAAAGATATAAAAAGCGGGATAAATATGATTGTCTCTCACGTGGATTCGCCAAGGCTCGATTTGAAACCTAATCCTATAAAGGAAATAGAAGAATTTGCCCTTTTAAATACTCATTATTACGGCGGAATAAAAAAATACCAGTGGGCAGCCACTCCTTTGGCATTGCACGGTGTGGTATACCTGAAAAATAATAAAAAAGTAACTCTTTCCATAGGGGAAGACGAAGATGACCCTGTATTCAGCATTCCTGATATATTGCCACATCTGGCTTATAAAGTACAGGATGAAAGAAAGTCGAGGGAAGTCATACAGGGAGAAGAGCTGAAACTGTTATTCGGAAATATGCCTGTAAATGATAAAAACGCGAAAGAGCAAACTAAACAGCTTGTACTGAATAAACTGAAAAAAGATTACGGAATAGAATATGATGACTTTTTTGCGGCGGAACTGGAAATAGTTCCCGCAGGGAAATTAAGAGATGTAGGACTTGACAGAAGTATGATAGGAGGATACGGTCAGGATGACAGAATATGTGCGTATACTTCATTAAGAGCTATTTATGAAGTAAAAAATCCTGAAAAGACTGTAATGGTTTATCTGACTGACAAAGAAGAAATAGGAAGCGAAGGTTCTACAAGTCTGAAAGCTACATTGCCCGAACTGATAATAGGGAAAATGCTTTCAATGACTGAAAAAAATTATAACGACCAGATATTGAGAGAAACACTGTGGAATTCAAAAGCATTATCATCCGATGTAACAGCCGCAATGAACCCTATATTTAAATCGGTGCATGACGAGGAAAATGTTGCCAGACTGTCCTACGGGCTTGCTTTTGCAAAATATACAGGAAGTAGAGGAAAAGTTTCTGCAAATGACGCCGATGCCGAATATTTACAGGAAATAAGACAAATTTTTGATAAAAATAAAATAAAATATCAGTCAGGAGGCTTCGGTAAAGTCGACGAAGGTGGAGGAGGAACGGTTGCCAAATATTTAGCTCACTACGGTATAAAAACAGTAGATGCAGGGCCTGCACTATTGTCTATGCACTCATTGTTCGAGATTTCCTCTAAAGCTGATTTGTATGAAACTTACAGAGCTTATAAAGTATTCTTTGAATTGAAGTAAGAAATAAAATATACAGGGATATTATTTTTAGAAAGAATAATCTTTGACAGAAATATTATCTGTCAAAAACAAATGGGGAGAAAGAGATGAGTTGTAAAATATTAATATATAAAGACAACAAATTTTATAAGGAAGAAAGTCTGAAAAAAATCAATAATGGAAATTATATATACAAATGGAGCGGTATAGAAGCAGGAAGCTACTTTTTTGAGCTGAAAGATGAAAATGGAGATGTGAGCAGTATTACTTATAGCCATACTGCTCCTTTTGCTACGGATTTTGAGGCAGTAGTCGAAAAAAATACTCCGCCTAAATCCGTTACAGGTTTTCAGAAAGGTATTGACATTCTCGTAACTTATGTTCCTGACAAAAAATTATTTATATTATCCAAAAAAAAATTTTTCAGAATGAAACTGGATATAGCAGATTTTGGATTGGAAAGACCTGAAACAGTACAAATATCAGGAAATTTCAATAACTGGAATGTTGAAGAAGAACCTGTTCATCATCTTTCGGGAACGATATATGAAATAGTGCTTGCAATTCCTGAAGGGGTATATGAGTACAAATATCTGATTGACAATAAATGGTACCCTGAAAATGAAAACAAGAAACTGATAATCGGTGAAAATGGGGCATTATTCCATAAAGGAGATTTGGGAACGGGAAAATTTGTATATGAAGCGATTGATAAAAATACGGATTTAAAAGCTATTGTCCACAATCATAAAAGTCTTAAATATTTCAACAAAATGTCCGACAGAGATTATGAATTTACTCTGAGAACCCAGTCAGATGATGTGGAAAGGGCTTATATAAGCATTGTTCTGCATGAAGAAGATAATTATGAGATGATATACGAGCTTGAAAGATTTAAGGACAGCACAAACGGATTTGACTATTTTAAGAGAATAATCGACTTTGGAAGAAAAGTGGATAAGATATCTTATTTCTTTGTTCTTGAGGACGGAGGAGTAAAAGCCTATTTTAATGGAGAACTGAGTTATAAAAAGCCTAAAAGAATGACTGTAATGACATCGCAGGATGACATAGAAATATTCAGTATCCCCGAATGGTCAAAAGAAGCAGTATGGTACAATATTTTTCCTGACAGATTTTATAATGGAAATCATTATAATGACCCTATTTACAATGAGTTTGGTCCTGAAGCCTATAAAATCAACGAACTCCATGAAAATGAATTTGTAGAAAAATATAAATGGAATAAAAATAATAATCTACTCGGGAAATTTGACAGAAACAGGTGGACATCGGATTTCAGTAAACAGGTTACTTGGGAAAAGTTAGGAGAACAGGGAATAAACTACAGCTTGAAATATGCAAGAATGTATGGTGGAGACTTGGAGGGAATAAAAAGAAAAATCCCTTATATGAAAGAGTTGGGAATTAATGCTGTATGGCTAAATCCCGTATTTTTCTCATATCAGAATCATAAATACGGAGCCAATGATTTCAGGCATATTTCGCCTGATTTGGGAACAATCAGAACAAGCGGAAATAAATATAATATTGATATAAGCAAAAATAATAAATACGGGAATAAGTCCTATATTGACGTTTTAGGAAAAGATGCCGTGAATAACAGTGAGCTGAAATTACTCGAGGTAAATCTCAAAGGTGAAAATAAAGGAAGAAACGGATACGGAGAAACTGCCGACCCTGAAACATGGGTATGGACCGAATCAGATTTGATAATGGTCGATTTGATAAAAGAATTTCATAAAAATGGAATAAGAGTAATATTTGACGGGGTATTCAATCATAGCAGTGATAGACACTGGACATTCAATATGGTACTCGCGGAGGGTGAAAATTCCCAATATAAAGACTGGTATAAATTCAATGATTTCAGCCAGTATGTACCCATTACTGATGATATGAATGATGAACAGGCTTATGAAACTATGATAGGAAATAAAAGCAGAATAAGATACAACGCGTGGGCGGGATTTCATTCTCTCCCTGAGTTTAACACATTTAATCAGGAGTACAAGAATTATATATTTAACATAACAAGAAAATGGATGTACGGGCCTGACGGAGAAACGAAAGAAAACTGGCAGGAAGATGACGGGATAGACGGCTGGAGGCTGGATGTTCCGAACTGTCTTGAAAATCAGAATTTCTGGCTGGAATGGAGAGAAGTCGTAAAGGCGGCTAAATCTGATTCCTATATTACCGCCGAACTGTGGGGAAATGCTTCCGGAGATATAAACGGAGGGAATAAATTTGACGCAGTAATGAATTATGAATGGTTAAAAACGGTTATAGGATTTTTTGTAAATCAGAGTAAAGAAGGCGGAGAGAAATATAAGCTCAAGGCGACCGACTTTTTCAATGAATTAAGGGAAAAAAGAACGTGGTATCCTTTTCAGGCGTTACAGGCGTCGCAAAACTTAAACGGTTCCCATGATACTGACAGGCTTTATTCAAGGATAGTAAATGACGGGCTTGGGAGAAATCTCGAAGAAGGGAAACAGCTGGAAAAAGGATATAACGGAATAAGACCCGATCTCGCTTCAAATTATCATCCGAATACTACTTTGAACTGGAGGGATATGGAAATCAAACCTAAGGATATATTGAAACTCATATCCATATTTCAGATGACATATATAGGGGCACCTATGCTGTTTTACGGAGATGAGATAGGAATGTGGGGAGCTACTGACCCTTATTGCAGAAAACCTATGCTTTGGGAAGAATTTATGTATGATAATGAAAAAAATCCGTCGTATATCAATCAAGGTGAAGAATATACTCAAAAATTGGATAATGATTTATATCAATGGTATAAAAAGCTGATAAAAATCAGACGGGAAAACAGAGTTCTCGTATACGGTAAATTTAAAGAGCTTGTGGCTGATAATGAAAATGAAGTTATCATATATGAAAGGGCTAATGAGGGGCGTTCTATAATCACGGCTATCAATAATTCTTTTAATGACTGCGAAAATATAGAAATTCAGACTGACTATCCCAATGAAAAATATATGGATTTAATAAAAGGAAATATTATAAAAACCAGTTCCATAGGAAAAATGAAAATAGACCTCAAAGCTAAGCAGGGAATGATATTAAAACGTTGGATTAGCTGAGGATCTATGTCTTAAGTCAAGTCTTTGAATCAATCTTTTAACTGTTAAGGCTTTGTAATGTAATAGACTGTTATCTGTTACAAACAAAGCCTTACTAACTAATTTTACTAATAAAAATATTGTATATTTTTAAAAATCAAAATACGTTATTTTTATTGGTCTTATATAAATAGTAAAATATATAAAATCTATAATTTAGTAATTTTATTTATAAATTTCATAGATTTTGTTAATATCAGTTTTTTCATGACTGATAATTTCCATAATCTGTTCTTTCAGTTCTATATCTGAACACCAGACTGTCCCGCAACCTGATGAAATTTCTCTCGGAACGGGAATTAGCCGCCCTTCAATATTTTTTTTCTTAAGAATTTTTTCAAGATTTATTGCGTCGGACATACTTTCAAAAGTTATAATTAATTTTAACTTTTTTTCTTTCATTTTCATTATTCAGTTTCCTTTTTATTGTTTTTACATCCTGCAATTCCTACTCCTAATAAGAATATGATGCATAAGATTACGGCTATTTTACCGTTTATGTCAGGACCTCCTGCAACTGCCGGAGTTGTTGCTGTAGCTTTTGCAGTTGCTGCTGCAGCAAGTTTGAAATTATGAGCAATTCCTGCTCCTACAAACATTCCTATAACTGTAATTACTGAATCTGAAGAACCCTGACCTGCAAGTATAAGCTGTCTTAAAGGACATCCGCCCATTAATATCCCTGCCAGTCCTACAACGTATAGTCCTAATATGTTCCATATAGCATAAGGATGAGCAATCGGTCCATATGCTGCAAATTTAAAGTTTCCTGTGAAAACATTATAAATCAGAACTGTTATGAACATAGCGAAAATAGGAGTTATCAGTTCAAAGTTTTTCAGAAGTATAATGTTTCTGATACTTCCTGTAAAACACATTCTTGATTTTTGGGCTACCATTCCTACAATCAGTCCGCCTATAAGAGAAATAATCAGAGGAGCATGCATACTTCCCGGTCCTTTCTGGCTTACTGCAAATAATCCTGTAGTAACAGCACTTAATACTAATAAAATAATTAGAGCAACGGGGAATATATAGCCGTTTTCCTGTTTGATTTCAACTTTTTTTTCAAGTTTATAACCTTTTTTCAGGAAAAGTATACCTGTCAGTATTCCTGCAAAAAATCCTATAAATCCGATATATGCACTTATATCTCCGGCAGCGAAACGTAACATCATTCTTATAGGACAGCCAAGAAATACTAAAGCACCTATCATTATCGCTATTCCTGCAAAAAATCTGATTACAGGGGAGGAACCGCCCGTAACTTTAAACTCCTTTGTGAAAAGGGAAAGCAGAAAAGAACCGAATACGATACCGACTATTTCAGGTCTGAAATACTGGACTACCGCAGCAGTATGAAACTTCATAGCTCCAGCCATATCCCTAATAAAACATGCTGCACATATCGCCATATTTTTCGGATTTCCCGATAATGCCAGCCATACAATTGCCAGTCCTCCTAAAATGCCCAGTAGGAACAATCCTTTTTTTGAATTAATAAACTCCATGATTACCACTCCTTGTATATTTATTTTTATGTTAATGTCTTATATTTAATACATTGATATAAAATTCACAAATTTAAAAATATAATATATAATATCTTATCTTAATACTGTCATCTTATATATTCGTCTTATGTTATTGGATATAACTTATTGCTTTTTCATTACTATATTATTTTTGTAGTATTTTCATCATGTATTTATCATAATGTTTATTTGTTTTATATGTATTAGGATATATTGGAAATATAATAAATGATATTATTTCACCACATATATCGGAAAGCATATATTGGGATATATTTAGGCATATATGGCGGAAATTTTTTTAATTGCATTTACGGCATTTTCTATATCTTTTTCACTGTTAAAATATGAGAAACTGAACCTCACGGCTCCCTGTTCTTGGGTTCCTAAAGCTTTGTGCATAAGGGGAGCACAGTGTCCTCCTGCTCTTGTGATAATGTTGTGTTCTATATTAAGTATATCACATATTTCCGCAGAGTCAATATCCCCTATATTAATCGAAACGATAGGTAACCTGTCAATTCTCTCATTTTTACTGTTAAAAAAAGTTCCGTATATTTTTATATTTTTAATATTTTTTATATTATCATAAAATTTCCACATTAAATTTGTTTCTTTTTTATGGATATTCCCAATGCCTGTCTTATTTATAAAATCTATTGCCGAGTTAAGACCTGCTATTCCGTGTCCGTTCAGCGTTCCGGCTTCAAGTCTTTCGGGCATAAAATCGGGGTGTTTTCTGTTATAAGTGTGAATGCCGCTGCCGCCGACCTTTGTCTGCCTGAGATTAATCCCTTTTCTTACATAGAGTCCTCCTGTACCTTGGGGACCCATTAATCCTTTATGTCCTGTAAAACAGAGAATATCAATATTATTTTTTCTGATGTCTACAGGGATTGCACCGGCAGTCTGGGAGGCGTCAACTATAAAAATAAGATTATTATTTTTACAGAATTCACCTATTTTTTCAATATCGGATATGTTTCCCGTAAGATTTGAGCCGTGCGTACATATAAATGCTTTAGTATTGGGGAGAATATATTTTTTCATATCTGAAATATTCGGTTTTTCTATTTCATCAGGCTTTAAAAAAGTAATTTTCATTCCTTTTTCTTCGAGGAGGTAGAGGGGTCTCAATACGGAATTATGTTCAGCCTGTGTTGTGATTACATGGTCGTTTTCCGTCAATAGACCGTTTATCGCAATGTTTAATGAGTCGGTTGCATTTGCGGTGAATACAATTTGTTTAGGAGTTTCTCCATTGAAAAAATTACATAGTTTTTCCCTTGTTTCATAGATTTTTCTTGATGTGTTCAGAGAAATACCGTTTACTCCTCTTCCGCTGTTTCCCATAGTTCTCATAGCATCACATACTGCACTTATAACCTCTTCAGGCTTATAATAAGTAGTCGCGGCATTATCCAGATATATCATTTTACACCTCCGAAATATTGTTTTAATTAATTATACAACAGGAAATGGAAATTGTTAACAGAAATTTTCGGATGAAATCAGGAAAAAATATAAGAAAAATTATTTCAATAAAATTTGAAAAATAAAAAATCTTGAAAAAAATAAAAATCGATATATATTATTAGTATAGGGAGAAAAGATGATAAAGAAGAGATATTTTGAGATTATTAATCTGATAATGAATTCAAATGATGAGATTGCAATAAAGGATATTTCGGATTTGTACGGTATTACAGAAAGAAGTATCCGATATGATATTGATGAGCTGAATACATTTTTTCATAAAAAAAATGACAGGAATATCATTGAAATCAGTAACAATAAATTAAAAATTCTGTATACCGAAAGAGAAATAAAAGAAATTATTCGAAATATTGATATTAAGGAGTATTTTCTTTCTGAAAATGAAAGAGTGGATATACTGGCTTATGAAATATTTCTTGTTAAAAATGAGTTTATTTTGCAATATTTTACGGAAAAATATAATTTGAGCAAAACGACAATAAGATATTCACTGAAAGAGCTGAATAAAATTATTGATGAATACGGTCTTATGATTGAGATGAATAACAACAGAGGTTATAAAATTATCGGAAGCGAGATAAATATAAGAAAATACATAATCAATATATTAAGACGGTATCTGAAAAATATAAAAAATAAAAATATACAGTATGATTATTACGGAAAAATTGTAGGGTGTTTTCTTTCAGAAGAGAAAATGGAATTTTTCAAATCTGTAATCAACAGAATATTGGAAAAGACTGAAAAAACTGTCAGTGATGAAGCATTTGAAACATTGCAGCTGTTTCTCGTTATTTCTCAGATTAGAAATGAGAAAAATTATAAAATAGAAGAAGATACGGAAAATAAGATTTTTCTTTCAGGAACGCTGGAATTTAATAAAATAGAAGAAATATTGAAAACTGTCGAAAATATGGAAGAAAGAGATATTTATTATTATGTTGATTTTTTTCTGGGGTCTTATTCATATAACTGGGATTATTCCTATTTTCTGAACTGGATTCTGATTGAGAGTCTGATAGACCAGTTTATAAGATTGTTAAGTCAGGAATTGAAAATAAATCTTACCGAAGATATGATTTTGAGAAAAGAACTTCTTAATCATATAAAACCTGCGATTTACAGAATGAAAAATAAATTCAGGCTGACGGAGAGTATCCTAAAGGAAGTTAAAGAACTCTATATGGAACTGTTTATCAAGACAAAATCAAGTTTGAAAACAATTTCCGATTTTATAAATATACCTTTTGATGAAGACGAAGCAGCATTTATCACGGTTATGGTACAAAGGGCGGTAATGAGATATAGTCCGTTGGCTGTATCGAAGAAAGAGCCTGATATACTCATCGTCTGTGGTTTGGGTTATAGCAGTTCAAGATTTCTGTATGAAAATATCAATAACCGATTTCAGGTAAATATAATCGATATTATACCTTTCAATCAGCTGGAAAACTATGATTATCTCAAAAAGGCTGATATTATAATATCCACATTGGATTTTAGTCTGGACGGCATAGACGTGATAACTGTCAATCCTATTATGAGTGAAAAGGATGTCTTGAAACTGAAAAATTATGGACTTTCGGAAAAGAAAACAAAAATAAGACTTTCGGAATTATTGAAATTTATAAAGAGCATTTCTGATGAGGAAAAATTGAAAGAACAACTGATGACAAGTTTCGGAGAAAATATTTATGATGATACGGAACAGGCTGTAAACAGAGAAAAAAGTTTTGAAAATCTGCTTTCTAAAGAAAGTATCAGATTGAACATAAATGTGAATAATCTGAATGAGCTTATAGAATTTACAGGTCAGACAATGATAAGTGCAGGTTTAGTAAAGGAGGATTATACAGAAGAACTGAAAAATCAGATTAAGCAATACGGAAAATATATTCTGATCGGAGAAAAGACTATTCTGCCTCATGGTCAGCTTTTAAAAAATGTGAAAAAAACGGGATTTTCTTTGATAACATTGAAGAAAGGAATTGATTTTCTGGGCAGTGAAGTAAAAATAGTAATATGTCTTGCTTCGCGAAATAAAGATGAACATTTGCAAGCTGTTCTTGAGTTAAACGGATATATGAAAAAACCTGATTTTGAAAGTGAACTGCTAAGTAAAAAGACAGCGGAAGAAATGATAAATTATTTGAAATCTTTAAGAATATAGTATATTTGAGCATAGAAAAAGGAATTGCAACTTTGAAGTAGAAAGCAACTCACTTTGAGAATATAATATATTTGGACATAGAAAAAGGCTAATTCAAAAAATGATTGGAAGATTTGAAAGAGAAATATCGAATTATTTGAAATTGTGAAAAATACAAATTATTAAAAATATAGATTATTGAAAACATAGAATTATTCAAAATATGGGAGATAAAAAATGAAAAGTTTTATTAATGAAAATAATATTATTCTAAATCTAAATACGGAAGATAAAAGTTTAATAATTGATAAAATGGTGGATACAATACCTGAAACAAAATTAATTGACAAAAAAAAGTTTATCGGCGACATTATGAAAAGGGAAGAAATGGAAAACACGGTAGTAGGATTTAAGGTGGCTATCCCTCATGGAAAGTCGGAATTTATAAGTATACCTCAAATAGTGTTTGCAAAACTGGAAAAGGAGATTTTCTGGGGAGACCCTGACGAGAAAGTAAAGTATATATTTCTGCTCGGTGTACCTAATGCTTCGGCAAGTGAGCATATAGAAATTTTAATGAAATTGTCAAAAAAAATTCTTGATGAAAAATTCAGGGAAAAACTGGAATTTACAAATGATAAGGAAGAATTGCTGAAAATAATTTTAGAATAAATAAAAAAATAAAACGGAATAAAGGAGAAGTGTTATTATGAAAAAAATTGCAGCAGTTTGTGCCTGCCCAATGGGATTGGCTCATACATTTATGGCGGCAGATTCTTTGGAAAAAGCGGCAAAGGAACTGGGGATAGAGATTAAGATAGAAACTCAGGGAGCGGACGGTATTCAAAATGAACTTACAAGGAAAGACATAGCGGAAGCGGACGCCATTATTTTAGCCCTTGCTATCACACCTCAGGGAATGGAACGTTTTGAAGGCTACGATCCTTACGAGATTACTTTAAAGGAAGCTATCAGGGAAGGAAAGGAAATCCTTGAAGAAATAATTGAAGAACTGGGATAACTTAACTGAAATAATATAAAAATAAAGATAATAATTATAAAACAGAGCGGTAAAGTCGACAACAGGAAAAAGTATATAAAAAAATTAAAAATAGTAAAATATAGGAGGTATTTAAAATGGCTCAATTAAAGAGAAAAAGAAAAAGTAGTTTTTGGCAGGAATTTTATAAACATCTGATGACAGGGATATCCTACATGATACCTGTACTTATAATGGGAGGACTTATCGGGGCATTTTCTCAGGTAATCCCTTATGTTATATTTAAAATCGACCCGAGTGTTTCGATATTGGATGCTATAAAATCGGGGCAATATTCGGGAATGAATTTACAGCTGCTGAAATTAGCTTCACTTATGGAAAGTTTCGGATTTACATTGTTCGGCTTTGCTATCCCGATGTTTGCAGCATTTGTGGCAAATTCCATAGGAGGTAAGACTGCACTGGCCGCAGGATTTATAGGAGGATATGTTGCAAATAAACCTGTAGCCACTATAGGATTAGTAGACGGGGTATGGGATAAAGTCAATCCTGTTCCGTCAGGATTTTTAGGGGCATTTATTATTGCATTGATAATAGGATATTTTGTGAAATATTTAAATAAAAGTATCAATCTGCCTAAGAACTGGCTGGCATTCAAGTCCACATTCCTAATTCCTTTATTGTCATCATTGTTCTGTATGGTTGTAATGGTTTTTGTCATAACTCCTGTCGGAGGCTGGATAAATTTACAAATCAGGGCATTGCTGGAAGCAGCAGGAGCGGCAGGACAATATGTCTATGCTCTCGTACTTTCGGCAACTACGGCATTTGACTTGGGAGGGCCTGTAAACAAAGCCGCAGGATTTGTAGCTTTGGGATTCACAACTGAGAAAGTATTGCCTATTACTGCAAGAACAATAGCTATAGTTACACCGTCAATAGGTCTTGGGCTTTCGACCCTCATTGATAAAAAACTGGTTGGAAGAAGAGTTTACAACAGTGAATTTTATGACGCAGGTAAGACATCAATATTTCTTGCTTTTATGGGGATTTCGGAAGGGGCGATACCTTTTGCACTTGAAAATCCGGGATTTACAATTCCGTTATATGTTGTTTCTTCAGTGATAGGAGCATTTTCGGGAATAGCTCTGGGAGCAGTACAATGGTTCCCCGAATCGGCAGTCTGGGCATGGCCTCTCGTGAAAAATCTTCCTGCATATATGATAGGAATTGCTGTAGGTTCGGTTATAATAGCGGTATGTAATGTTTTATACAGAAATAAATTAATAAAAGACGGAAAGTTGGAAGTAGATGAGTATTAATATGGATAAAAAATATGATTTTCCTGTCATTCCGCATACACATTGGGATAGGGAATGGTATTTTACAACTTCCCGCTCCAAAATATATTCTTTAAATCATTTTAAGGAGATATTTGACATTCTGGAAAAAAACGAGAAATTTGGACATTTTCTGCTGGACGCACAGCTATCCATTGTAGACGACTATCTGGAGTTTCACCCTTATGATGAAGAAAGAATAAAAAAACTGGTTACTGACGGGAAACTGATAATAGGACCGTGGTATACACAGACAGACCAAATGGTAATAAGCGGAGAGTCCATTGTAAGAAATCTGTATTATGGAATAGAAAGGGCAAAATATTTCGGGGCGTATATGAAAACGGGATATATGCCCGATTCTTTCGGTCAGTCGGCTCAAATGCCTCAGATACTGAGCGGATTTAATATAAAATATAATACTTTTAAAAGGGGATTGAGTGATAAACATTATCCGAAGAATGAATTTTACTGGGAAGCCCCTGACGGGAGCAGAGTTTTCAATATGTATCTGGACAGATACGGAAATTTTGTCTATTTTACGTCCGAAACAGACAGTCTGAACAGCTTAATAGCGAAACTGAAAGAAGAAACTGACAGGAGATCCCTTATAGGAACTTTGACACTGTTTAATGGGGAAGATCAGAGACCTGTCAGAAAAAACCTGCCGGAAATTATAGAAAAGCTGAATAAACTTAATCCCGACAGCAGTTTTTATATATCTACCATAGATAAGGTAATGGAAAAAGCTGAAAATAACGGTTTTCATTATGATACCGTAAAAGGGGAAATGACCGCAGGACAGTTCAGCAGAGTGCATAAATCCATTTATTCCACGCGGTCTGACTTGAAAATAAAAAATAATAAAAATGAAAATCTTATGGTAAATATATCCGAACCCCTAAATTCAATAGCGTATAAATTAGGTTTTGAATATGAAAACAAGGTTTTTGAAAAGGCATGGAAATTAATGGCTGAAAACGCTGCCCATGACAGTATAGGAATGTGTAATTCCGATGAAACAAACAACAGCATTGAATATAGAAATGATACCGTAAAATCTTTAATGGATAATCTGAATGATTTGAAAATGAGGGAAATAGGCTCAAGTATTCCTGAAAAGGATATTTTCCAGTTTCAAGTGTACAATTTTTTACCTTATAAAAGGGACGGTATACTGAAAACTGAAATTTTTACTCCTTTTACGGATATAGAAATCTACGATACGGACGGTAATATTTATGAAAGCAGTGTTCAGAAAAGTGAAAAACTGGAAGAAAGAATAAAAAATAAAATGAAATCCGAAGTGGGATTCAATACTGATGATAATCCCCGTTGGATAAAAGAGAATGTCGAAATATATAGAACGGAACTGCTGATATATTTAAAAGATACACTGCCTTTGGGATACAGGACACTGTTTATAAGAAAGAAAGAAAATTCCGATAAAGTTTGTAAAGATGAAACAGAAAAAAATGAAATTGAAAATGAAATTTTAAATGTAAAAATTCAGGAAAACGGCTCAATAATTATAAAAAATAAAAAAGAAAATATTGAAAAAAAAGGATTTTTAATTTTTGAAAATTCGGGAGATGACGGAGATACGTATGATTATTCGGAACCGTATAATGACAGAATTTTGACAAGCGAAAACTCTGAAATTAAAATATTGAAGTCGGAAAAAAATTCCCTGTTAAATGAAATAAAATATATTGTAAAAATGAGTATCCCTTATGATTTGAAAGCGAGGGAAAAAGGAGAAGATGATATTGAAACGGAATTTATCGTTACTTTATCTCTGGAAAAGGGCAGTCCGCTTTTAAAAGTGGATGCGGAAACTGAAAACAAAAGTATAGAACACCGTATACGTGTATTGTTCAAAACTGAAGTAGAAAGTACCGAGTCCATTGCTGACCAGCAGTTCGGTACAATAAGAAGACCTGTCTGTCTGTCTGAAGTCGAAAACTGGCGGGAAAACGGCTGGAATGAAAAACCGAGAACAATAGAACCTATGCAGTCTTTCGTATCTCTTGCAAATAAGTATGAAAATGTGAGTATTATAACGGACTGTGTCAGGGAATATCAGATAACGGGAGAAAAATATGACACTATAGCTCTTACTTTGTTCAGATCGGTACCCAAAATGGGAAAATCCGAACTGAAAGACAGACCCGGAAGAGCTTCGGGAATGGCTGACTGGGAAACTCCTGACGCACAGCTGCTAAAAAAATTGAAATTTAATTTTGCAGTTTTAATTGGAAAAGGAGAATATTCTGCTTCAAAAATTGCCAATATGGCTAAGGAATATCTGACTCCTTTACAGTGTTATCAGGCAGCGGAATTTAAAAATGTGGATATATTCTTTTTGATGAATAAGCCTGAAATTCAGAATACACCTTTTGATTATTCAATGCTTTCTTTTGAAAGCCGAGATTGTGTTTTAAGTACAGTTAAGAAAGCAGAAAAGGAAAATTCCCTAATTGTTCGGATTTATAATCCTGATGATAAAAATCCTGTCGATTTTGATATGATCTATAATGGAAATGCCGTCGGTATGTCCATTGTAAAATTTGATGAAGAAACAATAATGGAGAATATTGATTTCAATTTTGCTGAAAATATGGAAAATAAAAAAAGCAGGATAAAAATCAGTAGAGTAAAGACCTGTCAGGTTTTAAGTATCAAAATATAGTAAAACTGGTTTAAAATAAAACTCTAAAATTATAACTGTTTTATATTTATATGAAATTCATTTTATGTAAAATATTAAACCCAAGAAGGTTGCCAATGTTCCAATTTTATATTTATGTAAAATCTATGTTGAATTATCAGTTTCATATTATAGGAGTTTTACTATAAAATGGGGCTGTCTCATAAGGCAAATTAAATTACTGAATCATAAATTTTATACATTTTACTATTTATATAAAACCAATAAAAATAATACATTTTGATTTTTAAAAATATACAATATTTATATTAATAAAATTATTTTTGACTTATGAAACACCCTCATTGAAACGGACAGAGATAGGAAGAAAGAACGAAAAATAATAAAAGAAGTATTTACTTGATAGATTACGATGAAATTATAAATTTTGAGGAAAGAATTACTATAATACAATATAGATAGGAAGTTTTCTGAAACTTTCTATGAAGCATGGGGAAAAAAGTATGGAAATATATCCCATGCTTTTAATGTATGGAGATAGAAATATATATTTTGAAAAAAATATAGCATAATAAAAAAATCTGATTTTCTTAAAAATTTTCAGTTAATTTTCAGGTTTATTTGCTAAAATAGATTTATCAAAAAAAGGAGCTGATTATGAAAAGGAAAGAAAGAAAATTATTCGTATTGATACAGCAGGATTAATGATGTGTGCTTTAAATGCTTTTTCCATAAGGATAGTAACTAAAGAATATGCTTGTCCAATAGGGAATGAGAAGTTTACAGCCGGTATCAGTTTACCACAACAATGTCCAGAAAATAAATTTGTAATATTTAAGGAAAATTTTACAAAAGAAGAATTGCAGAAATATGAAAAAATAATAAGTTCAAAAGAATATAAAACTATTCCTCAAAATTCTCCTAAAGAGTATTATTTAGGGAGATTTTATGAAATGGCAGGAGGATTTTCAGATAAAGAAATAGGTGAAGCGTATTATAAAGCCTATATTGAACACATTAATAAGAACATTCAGAATAACGATACTTTAAAGGAAAGTTTGACAAAAGGGATAGATTATCTTGAAAAATCATTGCCTTCAGGAAAAAAAGATGATTTTCCATTGAGTTTAGCTTACTTATATATTAGTAATAGGGAATATGATAAGGCAAATGCTCTGATAGAAAAACAGAATAAGAATATTCATTTAGAAAAGATAGTTGATTTCTATTATAATGTTTCAGGTTTGCAGAAGATTGAGCCTGGCTATCGTTATAAATATTATAATGAAAGCAGTATTGATGAAAAAGCAAAGAGAATTTTTAGAGAAAAAGCATTAAGTTATTTGCAGGAAGTAACTAAAAAAAATAGTGGACAATATTTGGGACAGGAACTTTATAGACAAGCAAGACTATATAGCTCCTTAGGAAATAAAAAAGCGGTGGATGAATTGTTTTCTAAGGCATCGTCAGAAAATTGGAATTGGATTGTTTCGTATTATTTAGATGAACCTATAACAATTATTGGCGAAGTTTATGATAAAAATAATTTAGCAACACAAGCTGATTTGAAAAAGGCTCTAAGTTATGCTGACAAATTGGAAAAAATGACTTTTAAAGCATTTAAAGAGAATACTGATGAAAAAATGAAATATGTTAAAAGAAATGGCTATCTTAGATCTGCGTTTTTGAAAGCTGAAACTGAACGTCGTTTGGGAAAATTTGAAGAAGCATTAAAAACTTTGAGCAAAATAGATGTAGCAGATATAAAAGATACTGCTTTTAACAATGATTTGGAAAAACTTAAAGAACTGATAGGAAAAAGAGACAGTAGTGTAAAACAATATATTCCAGGTCGAGTTATTTATTAGTTTAAATAAAAAAATATTTAAAAAATTAATACTAAATCTTATTTAAATAATGAATTTATTAAAAACTTTTTCAACAAGAGATAAAAACCCGATATTTTCAAATAATTAAATATAATTTCTATTTTTTAAATGAGAGAATAGTATCAAATAAAAAATATTTAAAAAATTAAAAATTAAAGGAGAGATGATTTTTTATGAAAAAATTTTTTAATAAAAAGATAGGAGTTTTTATTCTTTCTCTGTTGTGTGGTGTTCTTTTAAGTGCTGCACCTGTAAAAAGTGAAGATGAAGCTATAAAGGCTGTAAAAAAATCCATAATTAAGCATAACCTTGGCGGCAAATCAGGAACAAAGTGTATGAAATTTTATATTGATGAAACTGAGGAAGATTTTCAAATTGATGTACGTAGTGATAATGAAAAATGTGGAGGAGATCCCGGTGTTGAACCTCGTATGTTCAGTTACACCGTAAATAAGAAAAACGGCAAACTTAAAACAGACAGTTTTGAATATGCAAAGAAGAAAGGAATTGACTGGGAAGGGGATTATCTGCCTATAGATTAATGGTATAAACAAAAATATTTATAAAATAAAAAGGAGAAAAAACAATGAAAAAATTACTTTTAACAGGATTGCTTGTATTAAGCACAATGACATTTGCGGCGAAAATTACTACAACAGGAAAAAGCTGGGAAAAAATTGAAAAAGAAAATAAAGTTCCCGGACAGGAAAGCAGCATAATGGATTTTAACTGGTTGGATAAAAATAATGACACATATAATTTTCAAATAACAAAATTGGATTTTAAGAAAAATAATGACTTTTACTTAAAGGTATTTTATGAAAATAAACCTGAAAATGGATTGCCATTAGTATCAGATTTTAATGATGCAGTAAATTTGGACGGATACACTCTTAAAGAGAATTTTGACGAGAATTCAGAAATTTTTGCTTCATATTATAAAATAAGAAAAACTGCTGTAAAAGGAATTTATTATATAGACAACTATATTGATCAAAACGGGAAAAAACATCCTAAATTGTACTTTGGGTTTGATGAAAAATCTAAAAAGGTTGTAATTACTGATAAAAATGGTAATATAAAGAATGTATTGGAATATTATCCGGCAGGTTAATTATAAAAATCAATAGTTAATATTATTCTCCATTAAAAAAACGGAAATTGTATTTTAATTATTTGGAAATATCAGATTTTTATTCCTTATTTAAAAAATTTTAATAAATTCGTTATTCAAATGGGGTTTAGTGTAAAATAAAAAAATAAATGAAGTAAATGATAGAAAATGTTGAAAAAAGTAGGAATAATATATTTTAGATGATAAAAAATAATATTTAAGCAGAGCAGAAATAATATTAAAACTTGTAAAACAAAAAGGAAAATAGTTAATTGATGAATTAAAATTAAAATAAAATCTTAAATAAAATAAAGGAGAAAAAACAATGAAAAAAATCTTACTGTTTTTAATGATACTGTTGTCAGCAACAGTATTTGGAGAAAAAGTTACGAATAAAATTAATTTTGAAATTTCACCAAAAGAATTGAGAAATATTGTGAAAAGTGAGCCGTTATCAAATTCACATGATGATGGAAGTTATGCTGTTTATTATTATGCAAATGTAGAGGATCCGTTAGGTATAAAAAGACAATTTAACAGTTTTGCCTTTTCTGAAAATAAGCTGTATTCGATAATTTTTGATTCGGCTACAACAGATGAGGAGCATGCAAAAATAATTGAAACTTATAAAAAAAATATAAGCAAGATTTCTAAAGAAAAAATGAATATAAAAGAACGTAAAGGAGCTTTATTATTATATAATTCAAAAAAAATAATTGAAATATATAAAGTGATGGATCATACATTTATAAATATCGCTCTTTATAGTGCTGGAAAATTAAATAGTATTTTGAAAAATTATGAATAAATATTTGAAAATTATTCAAAAATAACAAGAATAAATGAAAGCAAGGGATAAAAATGTTGAAAAAAGTAGGAATAATTATATTGATTGTGGCAAGTTTAGGAATTGCAGCTACAACAGATAAATCAAAATCAGTTAAATTTCATAAAACGTTTAAAGAAAGCAATCAGGCAAATATAAAATTAAGCAGCGAAGATAAAGAAATAATAAATATAGCAATAGACTTTGTAAATGAATATATACAATTAAAAAACCCTGATGAGTTTGATAAATGGTTTGCAAAAGCTCCAATTACAGAAAAATTTAGAAAGGAATATTTTAGAAAAGAAAAATATATAGATTTAAAGGAAAAAGAATTGTATGCAGTAACAAGTGAATCACCTAAAGAAAAATTAACTCCTGCTGAAAAGAAATTTTTAAAAGAAAACAATGATATATATTCCTATTATCAATACGATCCTTTATTGGGATTAGGAATAGAAGATTTAGCACAGGAAAGTGAATTTTTATTGAAAGAATATAATCCCAAATCTAAAACAGTTTATTTAAAAGATAAGTATGAGGAAGAATTTGTTATTGATGGTAGAAAAAATTATCAAGGTGGAACAGAAATAATATTAAAACTTGTAAAACAAAATGGAAAATGGTTAATTGATGAATCAAAAATAAAATAATTTAAGAAAGATAAAGGAGAACTAATTATGAAAAAAGTATTATTATTTATGATGTTGCTATTATCAGCAATAGTATTTGGAGAAAAAGTTACAAATAAAATTAATTTTGAAATTTCTCCAAAAGAATTGAGAAATATTGTGAAAAGTGAACCGTTGTCAAATTCACACGATAATGGTAGTTATGCTGTTTATTATTATGCAAATGTAGAGGATCCGTTAGGTATAAAAAGAC
>CALIJH010000029.1 GCA_938017765.1 uncultured Leptotrichia sp. | reverse complement strand
GATTCAGGCGTTTTCAAGAACTAATCGTATTTTAAATAAAACAAAAGCTTTTGGAAATGTTGTATGTTTTAGAAATTTAGAAAGAGCAACAGAAGATGCAATTAAGACTTTTGGAGATGAAAATAGTGTTAATGTAATCTTAGAAAAGAGCTATGATGAATATATCAATGGTTTTAAAGACAACGAGACAGGAAAAACTTTTAAAGGTTATATAGAAATCTGTGAAGAATTAATTGCAAAATTCCCAGACCCTACTGAAATTGTATTAGAAGCTGATAAAAAAGAATTTGTACAACTTTTTGGAGAATTGTTAAAAGCAGAGAATATACTTAGAAACTTTGATGAATTCCAAAACTTTGAAAAAATTATTTCTGAAAGACAAATGCAAGACATGAAAAGTGTATATGTTGATATCAGAGAAAGCTTTTTGAATGAAAGAAGAAGTAGAGAAGCAGAAGCACAACAAGTTGATTTTTCTGATGTTGAATTTCAAATTGATTTGCTGAAAACAGATGAAATAAATCTGGATTATATCTTATCCCTGATTTTGAAGAAATCGAAAGAACATGATGATATTGAAACTTTAAAGTCTGAAATACGTAGAATTATTAGAACGAGTCTGGGAACAAGAGCTAAAGAAGATTTAGTCATGAATTTTATTAATAAAACTGATTTGTCCGAACTGAAAAATAGCGGAGATATTCTTGAATCATTTTATAAATACGCAAATAAAGAAAAAGAAATAAAAATTGATGAATTAATAGAAAATGAAAGTTTAAAGGAAGATTCTAAACGGTTTATAGAAAAATCTATAAATAAAGGTTTTGTTGACTATGCCGGTGCAGAATTGGATAGTATACTACCACCAACTTCACGTAAAAAAGGAGCAAGAGAAGCCAAAAAACAGGCTGTATTACAGAAAATAAGAGATATAGTGGAAATTTTTATCGGAATTTAGGTTTTAAATATTAAAATAAACAATATTATAATAAAAAACAGTTCTAAAAAAATAAAATAAAAAATAATATAATTAATAAAAAACTTCTTGACTTGGAATTTAATTCAAATATTGTACTATAAAAATACAAATGAACAGTTTACAATATAAATAAAAATATAATCAAGATAGGAAAAATACAGATAATTAAAATTGATTATAATTGGAGGTTTTAAAATGGAATATGTAAAATTAGGAAATTCAGGACTGGAAGTATCGAAAATATGTTTAGGATGTATGGGATTTGGAGACCCTGTAAACTGGCAGCATAAATGGGTACTGAAAGAAGAGGAAAGCAGAAAAGTTATAAAACAGGCACTTGATATGGGGATAAACTTTTTTGATACGGCAAATGTATATTCGAACGGTGTAAGTGAAGAGATATTGGGAAGGGCATTAAAAGATTATGCCAATCGTGATGAAACTGTGGTGGCGACAAAAGTATTTTTCAATTCAGTAAAAGCACTTTCAGATGAAAAGAAAGAACCGAATTCAATGGGATTATCAAGAAAGGCGATAATGACTTCTATAGAAAAAAGTTTAAAAAGGCTTCAGACAGATTATATTGATCTGTATATAATTCACCGTTGGGATTATAATACTCCAATAGAAGAAACAATGGCAGCATTGCATGATATAGTAAAATCAGGTAAAGTCAGATATATTGGAGCTTCAGCAATGTATGCGTGGCAATTCCAGAAAGCACAGTATATCGCTGAAAAAAATAGTTGGACAAAATTTATTTCCATGCAGAACCATTACAATCTGATTTACAGGGAAGACGAAAGAGAAATGATACCTCTCTGTAAAGACCAGAAAGTAGGCTTGACGCCGTATAGTCCACTGGCAGGAGGAAAACTGACAAGAGAGCTGGACGAGGAAACATTAAGAAAGGCTACAGATGAAGTTGCTAAAAAGAAATATGGTGGATACGAAGAAGCTGATAAACAGATTATATTAAGAGTGAAAGAGTTGGCAGAGAAATATGATGTGGAAAAATCAAATATCGCTCTTGCGTGGTTATTTTCAAAAAATACAGTACCAATTATAGGAGCTACAAAAAGTTCTCATTTAAATGTAGCAATAAATGCACTGGACATTAAATTAACAGACGAAGACATTACTTATCTTGAAGAAATGTATATTCCTCATAAGATAGTGGGAGCTTTATGATAAATATAATTTGATAAGAACTATTATTATAATAAAATATAATTACACGATCAAGAAAAGTTTGAATAATTTTGAATAATAATATAGGCTCTTTGACAAATGAAAGGGTGAAAAAAGTTCGATGACTTTAAGAAATTCTAAGCTTAATAAGCATTTTCAGGTTGTCGAATTTTTTTAGGCTCTATAATATATAAAAAATCCCTTCAAAATTGCAATCAAAGTTTTACAGCAATATTTTATGAAGAGATTTCTTATTAGTTTGGAATATTCGTATTAGAATACTCATAAAAATAAATTATTGTAAAAAGATATTGTGAAGTATTTTAAAAATAAAAATTCGAAAAATTCCATAAGTATGTCTTTTTATGTTATCCTTATGATTTATTTTTTATTCTTTATCGGTGGTAATAAAGAACTTCCGTCTTTAGCACGTTCCCATAAAAATTCTCCTAAATCATATTTGTCCTCTCTTTCCAAATCCAGTTCAGTTTCAATCTCGTTTTCCCTATTTTCAAGTATGAGAGTTCCTATATTATGATTTAAGATAGCTGTTTTTCCAAGTGCTATAAACTCTGCCCAGCCTGTATCAAGAGCTTTAGCTATCTGTTCTCCGGTATATAGATTTCCTACTCCTATTAGAGGGAATTTTCCGTTTATATGTTTATGAATTTGTTCTATAGCAGATTTATCAGTATCTCCCCCACGATAAGCATTTATGTAGAAATCAGGTAATGAAACATGCAGATATTGCAACGGTTTTTTTACAAGCTCATCAATCAATGCAAAAGTTTCAGTTAATGTAATTCCTTTATTTCTTGGCTCTTCCGGAGAAAAACGGTATCCTATTATAAATTTATCTGCATTATGCTTAGTTCTGGCTTCATTAACTGCATCTATAACAGCTAAAGGAAATTTCATCCTTTTTTCTATACTGCCTCCCCATTCATCTGCCCTTGTATTAGTCTGTTCCGAGTAAAACTGCTGGATAAGGTATCTATTTGCCCCATGTATTTCCACTCCGTCAAATCCTGCCTGAATAGCTAAATCTGTAGCATTTCCAAATGCCTTTATAAGATTATATATTTCTTCAGGAGTTATTTCCCTTGCTTTTGTTTTTCTGTCATAACTTGGAGCAATTATATCGTTATTATTTGCATCAGGAAGTGCAAGTCTTCCTCCGTGATGTATCTGCAAAATTGCTTTTGTTCCCTGTTTATGTAAAATTTCTGCTACTTTTTTTAAAGCAGGTAAATGTTTTTCGCTGATAGCTTCGGGTTGTCTAGTAAATGCCTTTCCTCCGTCAGCGACTAAAGTGGCCTCTACTATGAACATTCCTATATTTTCTCCACGACGGCTCATAAATTTAAAATCTCCGTCTGAAAAAGTACCGTCTTCATTGGCAACAAACAGTGTCATAGGAGCTATCACAAGCCTATTTCTAATCTCTACCCCATTATTCAGTACATATTTTTCAAAAATTTTATCTGAATTCATTATATCACTCTCCTGTCTTTTTATTTATACATATTTTATCATATTTACATATGATTTGGTATACAAAAAGTTTTTGACAGTTGTCTTTTTTATATTTAGATAAAGTTTAAATAAAAAAATTTCTGATTTGATTTTAGAGTAGATATAAAAACATAAACATAAAATATTAATATCAAACTTGTTATATAACATTAAGAATATAAATATAACACTTATTTAATTAGTAAAATGAGTATATAAAATAAAAAATGAATAACGTATTCTAATAGTTTTATTACATATTTAAAAGAATTTTCAAATTTTATTGTAGTAATTTTAGATTGAGAATAAAAATTAAAAGCAAAGATTGAAATTAAAAATGGAAAAATTAGGAGGAAATATGAAAACAAAAATAACTTTAGTTTTATTTGCAATGTTTTTAGTATTCAATGTTTCTTTTTCTTCTACAGTAAGAAACAGAAACAGAAGGAAAAATATTAAAAGTATAAAACAGCAGATAGCTGACACTTCATGGAAATTAGTCAAAATTTCGGATGATGACTTCAGTAAAAAAGGAATTACTTTAAAAATAACATCAAAAGGATTAAGTGGAACGGCAGGAGTAAATAACTATTTTGGTACATACAAAATTAATGGTAATAAAATTTCCGTATCAAAATTAGGAGTAACAGGAATGCTGGGTTCCAATAAGAAAATGGAAGCGGAAGAAACATATATCGATATTCTTGAAAATGTAAAAATAATAGAAATAAAAGGCAATAAATTGATATTAAAAACAGAATTGGAAGAAATCCTCACTTTTGTCAAAGACCTTGATGATGAAGTCATTCCATATAGTAAATAAATGCTTACAAAACAGGTAGCAATTATTTTAAAATATGACCTTAGAAACTAAATGAAAAAATAGAATTGTTCAAGGGTCATATTTTTTAATGGTTATTTTCCTGAATCGTTTTTTGATAAATTATTTATTCTTTCTGAATAAATATCCATTTTTTGTGGAAATATCTATTTTGAGAAATATTTGTGAAAAGATTTATATAATGATTACAATAACGAAAATATGGTCATACAATACATATAAAATATATAAACTTGAAGTATATTGAAATAAATACAGTAAAATCAGGTATAAGAGTATCAAAAAAATCAAAATACTCCCTTGAATTCACATAGGAAAAATGATATAATCATTAAAATACAGAACAAATCAGAATGTTTAAATTATTTGAAAATCAGAAAAGAACGGAGTTATTGAAAATGAAAAAAGACTGGGAATTTGGTATAGCTCGACAGCTAATTACAAAAGAAGCAATTATGAACAGAGTTAGAGAGTTGGGAAAAGAAATTACAAATGATTTTAAAGATGATGATGCCCCTTTGGTAGTAGTAGGATTATTAAAAGGTTCAATAATTTTTATGGCTGACTTGGTCAGAGAAATAAAAGTTCCTTTAGTAATGGATTTTATGGAAGTTTCGAGTTACGGGAACGGCTTTGAAACTACAAGGGAAGTAAAAATCCTGAAAGATTTGGAAAATTCAGTTCAGGGGAAAAATGTACTGGTAGTTGAAGATATAATAGACTCGGGACTTACTTTGAAAAAAATATTGAAACTATTGGGAGGACGAGGGCCTAAAAAAGTTTCTCTTTGCACACTGCTGGACAAAAAAGAAAGAAGAGAAGTAGAGATAGACGTTCAATATGTAGGATTTGAAGTTCCTAATGAGTTTGTTCTGGGATACGGTCTTGATTTTAAGGAAGAATACAGGAATATTCCTTATGTAGCAGTTGCTGTTGAAGAATTATATAAATAAAAAGATTATATTATTTGTATTAACACAAAGTATTAATACAAATAATTAGATATGTCAGATATATGAATGATCAGAAGAAAATATCAGGAGAAAAATTGAGTAAGAAAAAAAGTGTAAGAAAAAACAATATTGAAAAAAAATATAATGCTAAAAAGAAATATGGTCAGAATTTTTTAAATGACAGTGAATTATCCGATAAAATTTTAGAAGTTACAGATATTAGGAAAGATACGGAAATAATCGAAATTGGACCGGGATTAGGATTTTTAACTGAAAAACTTGTAAATAGAAGTAAACATCTGACTGCTTTTGAGATAGACGATGATCTAATCCCTATACTCAATAAAAAATTTGGTAATAACAAAAATTTTTTGCTAATTCATAAGGATTTTCTTGAAGCAGATCTTGAAAAAATTCTCGAGAATAAGAAAAATATAAAAGTGGTGGCAAACATACCTTATTATATAACATCACCTATTATAAATAAGCTGATAAATTTCAGAAATAATATATCGGAGATTTATTTAATGGTACAAAAAGAAGTCGCAGAAAGGATTACTTCAAAGCCGCATAGTAAAAATATGAGCCTTTTGACTCATGCTGTCCAGTTTTATGGTGAAGCAGAATATCTTTTTACAGTTTCCAAGGAAAAATTTAACCCTGTTCCTAAAGTGGATTCGGCATTTTTAAAAATTATTTTACTGAAAGATAAAAAATATGAAAGTCAGATTTCCGAAATAAATTACTTCAAATATCTGAAAGCAGCATTTTCAAACAAAAGGAAAAGTCTGGGAAATAATCTCATGGAATTGGGCTTCAGCAAAGAAGTGATACAGAATGTACTTGAAAAAATAGGAAAAAGTAAATTGGCAAGAACAGAAGAATTTTCAGTTCAGGAATTTATTAATTTTATAAAATTGCTGGAAGATAAGACAGGAGAATAAATTGAAAAGTTGGGAATATATAATTCAGACAAAAAAAGAGCATATCGACTTTATAAATAAGATAGTCGAGGCTTACGAAGGTGCAGGAAATGTGAGGACACTGGATAATAAAAATGGACTTGTAAAGATAATTACAAATTCTTATTTTTTAAATGATATGGATAATATTTTGAAAAGATTGAGAGAAAAAGATATTTTTATAGAAATCATTGAAAAAAGAGAATGGCTTGGTATTTTATAAATTGACATAAGAGTGTCAACTTTGGAAATAATATAAAATATGGTAAAATATCTTCTCAAACTCTAAATGAAGTGAACAGTGCCTTGAATAAGGTCTTTAACCGCTCATTTACAAGAGGATATGTACTTGGAGACAAGGGAAAAAATATAATAAATACAGCCTATCAAAAACCGCTTGGAGAGAAAATAGCAAAGGTACTGAATTTTGATGCCAAAAATAAGAGGCTGAAGATAAAATTGATAGAGGATATTCAAAAGGGAGACGGTCTTAGCATAGGTGAAAATGTAGGTAGAATAATTCACCAGGACAGATCAATATCAGATAGTGCTAAAAAGGGTGAGATTATATATCTTGACTTTATCAGAGCTATTCCTGAAAATACGATAATATATAGAACTTATGACAGTAAGTTTGAAAATTTGCTTGAAACGGAGCAAAAGATACTGAAAAAACTGCCCTTAAATGCGAAATTGGAGCTTAAAATAGGTGAAAAGCCTAAGATGACATTAATTCAGGAAAAAAATGAGATAGTAGAAATAAAATCTCCTGTGGATAATTTAAAACAAAGCTTTAGTATTGAATGTGATGTGGACTTCATCATTGAAAAGTCACAAAAAATGCCTCTTTCAGATGAGAATATAATAAAGCAGATTTCCAAGACTGATACCTATCCTTTTGAAATAGCTGATATTCAAATCCAAAGAGATGAAGATATATTCATACCTGTAAAAATATTAAATGAGCTGAGAAGAAAAGCTCTTGAAAGTCTATATGAAGAAAAGACAGCTTCTTATAAAAGAGAGAGAGTTGAT
>CALIJH010000028.1 GCA_938017765.1 uncultured Leptotrichia sp. | reverse complement strand
AAATAGTTGAATAACTTATATAGTGAATAAAAAACAAACCCAACATTTAAATTATTTCAATGAAAAATAATTTAAGTTGGGGGAGTTTTTATTCACTTGATAAAATAGTAAAGTATAATACAGAAATAGAAAATAGAGTGAAGAAAGTATCAAATTTATAATAACGGATAGAAATTTATTTGGAGTTAAAAATGAGGTAAATAAAATGTTTTTATTTGTCAGAATATATAAAGAAAAAAAAGAAGAAGATTATAGAATAATAATACTGCCAAGTGGAAGAAGTAAAATAGGATTAGTACAAACAAAAGATTATGGAATAGTATCCTATTTAGGAAAAGGGGAAGAGGAAAAAATAGGAGAGCTTGTATTATGGGCATTAGAACAAAGTGATGAAAAAAAAATAGAAAACAGTTCAGATATAAAAATTGAGAAGATGTATTCAAATGCTTCATCTTATTTAAAATTTACAAAAATGTATAATGCTGTAGGATTTAGTTTAGATAATAATAGATATAAACTAAGGCTAAGTACGAAGGACGGAGCAGGATATTCAGAGTTTAGAGATGAAAATGGAAATATGTATGAAGTAGAATTTAATGAGAAACCGTCAGCTCTTGAACTGGGAACGAAGATAATGGAGATGTTTGAATTTAAAGAAAAATATGACGGAGATTTTGAATAAAGTCAATTTTTCAAATTTGATAATTATTGAGTGAATAAACAACAAACCCAACATTTAAATTATCTCAATGAAAAAATACGAGAAAGAGCGTAAGGAAAATAGTAATATGAAAAAATATATTTTACTCATAATAGGGTTAATTTGGTGCTTAAATGCTTGTGGAAATCAAGAAGATAAAAAATATTTAGAAATAAAAGAAAATAAAAATATAGATGAGTTAGATAAATATTATACAAAAAAAAGAGAAGAGGAATTAAAAAGAATATTTTTAAAATTAGATGAATTTTTTAAAAATAATCAAGATAAAAAAATCCTAAAATATTTAAAAGAATATGATAATTATTTATTTAATATATTAGATTATTATTCAAAAAAATTCTCAGAAAAGTGTAATAAAAATTGTGCTGAAAGACTAACAGAACTATACAATTATTTGTATAAAGAAACTGATAATATAGAAATATTAGCCAATATTTTAAAATATAGAAAGATTATTGGAGAAAGAGAATATGAAAAGATAAAAGAAATTTGTATTAAAAATAATTCTATAAAAGCAATAAAAGAAGATATGACAGAAAAAAATAATAAAATTGAAAAAGAAAATATAAATAATGAAGTAAAAATAGATAAAAAAAATTATAGAATTATACAGGAACATAAAATAAAATCTTCAATAACAGCTTTGTTAGTTACAGATAAAACAAACGTTTATTTAATCGTAATTAAAAATAATAAAAATATAATAGAAAAGATAGAAAGCTATTATGATACTATTACCAGTCCTGAATTAAAAATTATAGATTTGAATAATAATGGAAAAAACCAATTTGTAATTCAATATGACAGAAATATTTATATTTATAATTTAGAAAATGAGAAGATATTAAAAATTTTTGATGGATATAAAGATATTTCATTAAATAAATATTTTAAGTACAAAGTTGATGAGGTGAATGTACAAACAATAATAAGTGATGATTTCAAATTTAATAATATTGAAGTAAATAAATTACCTAATGAAAAAGAAATTATTAGTGCTATGAATATATTAAATAATCCCGTTGAAAGTAAAGTTTATTATAGCTTTGTTGTTATAAAGAATAAAATAATAATGAATATTATGGATAGCTATGATTACCAGGTTATTTTTGATAAAAATTACAAATATAAAATAAAAAAAGTTAATAAAAAAGATATTTGATATTATATAAATTGAATTACTCAAGTTATATAATAATGGTCTTATTTACATATTAAGTTTTAATCAGGAGATAAAAGGTGAACAAATTATTTAGGATATTAATAATATACTTTATCATATTAAATCTACTTTTTGGAAATAGTCAGACAAAAGAAGTAAGGGCTTTTAAAACTCTAAAAAACCCCCGCATTTTCGAGCAACTACTTAGTGAGGACTATAGTAAATGGAAAAAAGAAAAGAATAATGTAAGTCCGAACTTAGTAAGCGAGAAGCGGGGGAGGAGGGTTTTAGGGAGTGCATACTCCCTAAGGAGTGATTTAACAGGAGGAATGCTTGACTCAAACGGAAATATTAACGTATTTAAGGACGGAAACCTGACAGCAACAGCAGGAGGATACATTCACATTGTAATATGTTGTCGCCAAACAAATATGAAAAAAGATATGGATAAATTAAAAAAGAAAATCTCTGTTTAACTTCTCCTTTTTATTGACATAAGACCATATATGAAGGAAGAAGGGATAAAAGCAGTATGGATAAAGAAATTTAAGCCATTGGGGAATAAGGTACCGGAATACAATGAAAAAAGCTGTAAATATTGATATCAAATTTGTTCCCTTGATTTAAAATTTAATATTGATTTTAAATAGTTTATAGTGTATAATTATTTCGTTGTATGGGAGTGGATGAGTTCTGGTGTGCTCTCCGGTCTTCAAAACCGGTGTGAGGGGTTAGGAGCCTCTTGGGTGGGTTCGATTCCCACACATTCCCGCCAGATTTGAATAGAATGATTTTAAAATAGATAATATCACTTAATCAATATTTCTGAAATATTGTCTAAGTGATATTTTTATTTCTGAAATTCTGTTTTATATGATATACTAATGTTATAAAATTTATAAATTTTGATTTAAGGAGATAAAATTGAGGACAGTATTGAGATTTGTACAGTTTTTACTGGTAGGCGTATGTCTGGCGGCAAAACTTGCCGTGGATATTATTTTAAAATTATATATTTTTATAATAGCATTGGCTTTATTTGCTTTTTTTGTATTATCCTTATTCGGGGCTGACGGCTGGAAATTTTTCTTGAGTTTTCTGATTGCGGGGATTCAAATATTTCTGATGACATTTTTGCTGGAATTTGCAAGTAACTGGATAGGCAAAACTTTCGGAATTTTCTTAAACGAAAAGGAAGAAGATTCGAGAATTTATGAAAGATATGAAAAGCAATTTTTCAGAAGATACGGAGGAAACAGCTATAATTCGCAAAGAACGGGCTATTCAGGATATAGTGGTTATGGAAACGGAAGAGCAGGAGGAAACACAGGATACAATAGAAATAATAACAATGGAAACAGCTCGGGAAATAGCGGATACAGAAGTTATCAGAGTTATTCGGGAACAGCTGATAATGTTGTGGAAAAATATGAGAAGTATTTAAAATATTTTGGAATAGACAGAGGAATAAAAATAACTCCTGAAATGATAAAAAAGGCTTATAAAACTAAGATTAAGGAAGTACATCCTGACAGAAATCCGGGAAAAGACACGACTGCCGAAACTGCAAAAGTAAATGAAATAAAGGAATTTCTTGATATGAATTTACAGTACTATTTAATGAAAAGAGGTCTATAAATGATTATAAATGATTTGAAATATATAAAACTGGCATTGTGGGTTCCCTATATCCTGATAGGAATATGGGTAATATATATCTATCAGATTTATATAAGCTCAAGCTCTGAAAATCTGATAATCCCTGTGGTTATGATGTTTATAATATTCAGGTCGATTTTTGGGCTGGCTCAGACAATAATGAAAAAAGAATTATACAGAAGAATAGCAAAACTGCCTATTGCAAAAACTAATATAATGAATTGGAAAATGAACAGGAACGTAGGAATATCTTTTATGGATTTTGAAAAAAGTACATTCTGGTTTTGCGGCACCCAGACAGATTTTGCGATACATATACTTCCTATGGAAAATATGAAATACAATGAATTTTATGACCATATTGTTTTTATGGATGGTAATACAGGCAACAGGTATATTGTGTATAAATATAGTCAGTTATAATATAGTCAATTTTAAAAAAAATCTAAGTAAATTTTAAAATGAAATTTCTTAGACTTTTTTTATTTGAGAATTAATAAAGTAAGATTTTATAGTCTGAAAATTCTTTAATATTATAAAGACACTTTTATTTTTTGATAATAAATGTTATAATGATAACAGTAAGTACACAATATTTTTGGAAGGAGGAACATGAATGGATGAAAAAAAATTAAGCATGACAGTCTGCGGAGGGTGAAACTCGAAAATAGGGCCGGGAGCTCTATCAGGTTTATTGAAAGATTTGCCTAAAAAAGAAGATAAGAATTTGATAGTAGGGTACGAGTCTTCTGATGATGCCGCAGTTTACAGAATATCGGACGATAAAGCGATTATCCAGACATTGGACTTCTTTACAACGATGATTAATGACCCTTATTTATACGGACAGATTGCTGCAACTAATGCACTGAGTGATATTTACGCAATGGGAGGAGAGGTAATATCAGCTTTGAATATAGTAGCCTTTCCTGAAAAAATGGATATGGAAATATTACATCAGATATTGAAAGGCGGTGCTGAAAAAGTCCATGAAGCGGGAGGAGTACTCGCAGGAGGACATTCAATACATGACGCTACTCCTAAATATGGGCTGTCTGTTACGGGAATTATACATCCTGATAAAATATTGATGAATAATAACTGTAAAGAGGGAGATGCTTTGATAGTTACAAAACCTTTAGGAGTGAGTATTATAAATTCCGCTCATATGGTAGGAGCATGCTCCGAAGAAACGTTTGCTCAATGTATAAAGCAGATGACGACATTAAATAAATATGCGGCAGAAGTTATGAAAGACTATCCTGTGAACAGCTGTACCGATATAACAGGTTTCGGATTTTTAGGACATCTGCTGGAAATGTTGGACGGCAAATATTCAGCTGAAATAATAGGAGAAAAAGTGCCTATGCTTCCTGAAGCACACCGTTGTGCAGGAGACTTTATAATTACTTCAGGAGGGCAGCTCAACAGAAATTATCTTCAGGATAAGGTCGAATTTAAAGTGAAAGATTTCGCACTCGAAGAAGTGCTGTATGACCCGCAGACATCGGGAGGACTGCTTATAAGTCTACCTTATGAGTATGCGGATGAATTACTTGAAAAATTAAATAAACTTGAAATAAAGAGTGGTCTGGTAGGAAAAGTCATCAAAAAACAGGATAAAGATATAATTATAATATAGTCTGTCCGATGACAGATAAAGTATAGACATATTGGCAGTGATAGTATCAGTAATTATATAGTCCTGTTTTAGTAGAACATATTAACGAAAAAACTATCAAAGGAGAAGATAATAATGAAAAAATACGAATTTAATGCCAAAGGAATGGCTTGTCCATTGCCTGTAATAGAAACTAAAAAACTTCTTGAAGAATATGAAGTAGTCGAAACAACAGTGGATAACCTTATTGCTACCCAAAATTTGGCAAAACTGGCTGAACAGATGAATTATGACATTGATACAAAAAAAATAAGTGATGAGGAATATATCGTAACGATATCAGGTAAAGGGATAAAAGAAGTTAAAGTTATAAATACATTGGATGACAGATGTGTTCTCCCTGTAATTCAGGCAAAAAGAGCTTTGGAAAAAGACAGTAAAGTGGAACTTCTGGTTCAGGAAGAAGACGTGGAAAAAATGAATGACTTTGCTAAAGAAAAAAATTATAAATTCAAAAGTGAAGCCGCTGAAGATGACCTGTTCAGAGTAACTCTCGAAAAGGAAGAAACCGAAGAGCCTAAAACAGCTTTACAAGTCAAAGATGACAGCTATGTTGTAGTAATAAACAAAAGTATAATGGGACACGGAAGTGAAGAATTAGGAAAAAAACTTATGAAATCGTTCATATATACTTTGACAGAACAGGAAATACTCCCTAAAAAAATAATATTCTATAATGGAGGGGCTCTGTTAGTAGACAAGACCCGAAGCCATGTCCTGAAAGAATTGCAGGAACTGGAAGAAAACGGTGTCGAAATAATGTGCTGCGGAGCATGTATAGATTATTACAAAGTCGAACTGGCAGTAGGAAATTCGTCTAATATGTATTTCATCGTTGAGGATATGCGTACTGCTAACAGAGTAGTGCGTCCGTAGGTGAGAAATGGAAAGAGAAGAAGGAATAGTAGTGTTTAATAACACTCATGATGCGATAAAAGCAGATAATGTCTGCGGATTTAGAAAAATCGATGCGGGACTTATTCCCGTTCATCCATCTATTTCTCTGGGATGCGGTTTTATGCTAAAAACCGAATGGAATAATTTTAGCGAACTTGTAAAAGTTCTGGATAATGAAAATATAGATTACAAGGCTCTGTACTACTCAAAGAAAAAAGGGATAAAAAGGGAAGTCGAAATGCTTTATGAGGAAAAAGAGTAATTTCAGTAAATAATTTTTTAACAGCAAAATCATTAATATTACTTGAGGAAGAGAGATAAATTTATGAGTAATGTAATAATAGGAACTGCCGGACATATAGACCATGGGAAAACTACCTTGATTAAGGCACTTAGCGGAATTGAAACCGATACTACAGCGGAAGAGAAAGAAAGAGGAATGTCCATTAATTTGGGATTTGCTTATTTTGATTTGCCGAGCGGAAAAAGATGTGGAGTTGTAGATGTTCCCGGACATGAAAAATTTATAAAAAATATGCTTGCGGGAGTAAGCGGGATCAATCTCGTCTTACTTTTAGTGGATTCCCGTGAGGGGATAATGCCTCAGACAAAGGAGCATGCCGACATACTGTCATTGTTAGGTGTGGAAAATTACATAATAGTAATGACAAAAATAGACTTAGTTGAAGCTGATTACAGGGAATTAGTAAAGGAAGAGATAGAAAATTATATAAAAGGTACTCCTCTTGAGGGAAGTCCTATAATCGAGGTAGATTCCGTCAGCAGAAAAGGGATAGACAATCTTCTCAAGGAAATCGACAGCAAAGTACAAAACATAGATGAAATGAAGCAGGGGAAAAATGCCCGTCTCAATGTAGACAGGTCATTTCAGGTAAAAGGCTTTGGTACTGTAGTTACGGGAACATTGACTGAAGGAACTGTTTCAGTAGGAGATGAACTGGAAATCTATCCTGAAAACATTAAAACTAAAGTCAGAAATATACAGGTTCATAAAGAAGACGTGAAAACCGCTTATGCAGGTCAGAGAACGGCTATAAGTCTGACTAATGTGAAAATGGAAGACGTAGGAAGAGGACGGACTTTGGCAACATCGGGAACGCTGACTAAGACGTATATGCTTGATACTGAAATAAAAATAATAAATAATTCCGACTTTAATTTGGAATTATGGGACAGAGTCCGTGTTTATACGGGAACTTCCGAAGTAATGGCAAGGATTGTGCCTTTGGGGAGTGAAGTGCTTGAAGCAGGAAAAGGAGGATTTGCCCAGTTACGTCTTGAAGAGGAGATAGCCGTTAAGAATTATGATAAATTTATCATAAGAACTTATTCGCCTATGATAACAATAGGAGGAGGGATAATTTTAGATGCAGCTCCTAAAAAACATAGCAGATTTAATGAGGAAATTTTAAATAAGCTGAAAGTCCAGTCTCAAGGGAACAGTAAAGAACTGATTTCAAATTATATTTTGACAGGACACAATTATCTGGTCAGTCCTGAAGAAATTTCAAAAACTTTGGAACAGCCTGTTGAAAGTGTGTCTGCCGATTTATCCGAACTGATTGATGAAAATATACTTTATAAAACTCCGTCAGGATATATACATATAAAAAAATATGAAGATATCAGGGATAAACTGACTGCTTCAGTCGAAGATTATCATAAAAAATTCAGATTGAAAAAAGGTATGTCCAAGGCGGAGCTGTTTTCAAAATTTAAAATAAATCAGAAAGAGTTGGCTGCTATAATTGACTTACTCATAAATAATAAAATTTTAAAAATACAGGATAATTTTATTTCACTGTATGATTTTGAAGTTAAATATGACGCAAAACAGCTGAAAGAAAAGGAATATATTGAAAAAACGCTTCTAAACAGTAAATTTACACCGCCTAACATAAAAGAGCTGACGAAGAACAGCAAAGCCGTCAGCGAATTGTTGAGTTCCATGGCGGGAGATACTGTGATAATATTAAATGAGGATATTGCTATCCATATGAAAGTGTTTGAAGAAGCAAAAAATAAAGTTTTAAAGCATTTTGAAAAAAATAGTAAAATGACCCTTGCAGAATTTCGTGATATGACAGGTTCAAGCAGAAAATATGCTCTGCCTCTTTTAGAGTATATGGACAAGCAGGGAATAACAAAAAGGGTTGAAGATTACAGAGTTTTAGGGAAATAGAAAATATCAGAGAAATAAAAAATATAAAGAAGAAAAAAGAAGAAATATTAAGACGAATTGAAGAATTTTTGAAAAATAAAAAACTGAAAAACGGATAAAAATATCTCAAATGAGAGGAGGACATTAGCTTAAATGCTGATAAATACTCTATGTCATATTATTTTGATTACGGAGCTACATCTCTCAGAAAACCTGAAAATGTGGCTAAGAAAGTTTATGATATTTTATTTTCAGGAGCTTATGCAAATCCTTCAAGGGGGAGTTATAAAGAAGCCAATAATGCTTTTATGGAAGTATATAAAGCACGGAAAACTATTGCGGATTTTTTTGGATTGGAAGATGAGAGATATTTAATATTTACAAATAATTCTACTGAAGCATTAAATATCGCTATAAAAGGTCTGTTAAAAGAAGGGGACCATATAATTACTACAAAAATGGAGCATAATTCAGTATTAAGACCGATTTATCAGGCAGCAGAGGAGAAAAATGTAACTTATACTATTATAGACAGTGATGAAGACGGTATTGTAATTTATGATGAAATAGAAAAAAATATTCAGGGAAATACAAAATTATTTGCAGTAACCCATTCATCAAATGTTACGGGAAATATTGTCAATCTTGAAAAAATATCGGAGATTTGCAAAAAGCATAAAATACTGCTCGTGGTAGACGGTTCACAGACTGCCGGGGTAATACCTGTGAATGTTGAAAAATCGGAAATAGACGTATACTGTTTTACAGGACATAAAAGTCTGTTCGGTCCTCAGGGAACAGGCGGTATATGTATAGGCAATAAAAATCTGAAAATTTCAAAATATAACGTAGGAGGCAGCGGAATAGGCAGTTTTGACAGGGAACACCCTGACGAATATCCTACAAGACTTGAAGCGGGAACATATAACACCCCAGGTATTTCAGGACTTGCAGAAGGTATAAAATATATTAATGAAAAAGGTATTGAAAACCTGTATAAAAAACAAATTTATTTTGCTCAAAAATTTTATAATGAATTAAAAGATATAAAATATCTCAAATTTTACGGAAATTTTGAAAAACCTAAGACAGCTGTAGTTGCTCTGAATTTTAAGGGCATACCTTCGGGAGATATAGCTGAAGTATTGGCTGAAGAATATGATATCGCCGTGAGAGCGGGAACTCACTGTGCTCCGTTGATACATGAACATTTTGGAACAAAAAAACAGGGTATAGTCAGATTTTCTTTTTCAAGTATGAATACTGAAGAAGAAGTGGACTATGCAGTAAATGCAGTAAAGAGAATAGCAGAAAATATATAATCGGGAGAAAAATATGAAACAGTTGTTATCAAAAATACCGTCTATCAATAAAATTCTAATGACAGATAAAGTAAAAGAGCTTTTGGAAGAATATCCTGAAATATTTGTAAAGGATATTGTGAAAAAAGAAGTGGATAATATAAAAAATGATATTTTACAGGAAAAGCTGAAAGAAGTTCCTGCAATGGATGAAATAGTCCAAAAATTATGTCTGGAAGTGAAAAATAAGGACAAACTTTCTTTAAGACGTATTGTAAACGCTACAGGGACTATTTTACATACTAACCTCGGTCGTAGCCTTTTAAGTGAGAGAGTAAAGGAAAATTTGACGGAAATAGCTTTTAATTATTCAAATCTTGAATTTAATATTGATGAAAAAAAACGTGGAAGCCGTTACAGTCATCTGATAGATATTATTAAACGTCTGACTGATGCTGAAGATGTACTTGTGGTAAATAATAATGCCGCTGCCGTAATGCTTACCCTCAATACGTTGACCCAAGGGAAAGAAATAGTAGTGTCGAGGGGAGAGCTTGTCGAAATCGGAGGTGCTTTCCGTATTCCTGAGATTATTAAGCTGAGCGGAGGAGTTTCCTGTGAAATAGGAACCACGAATAAAACACATTTAAAAGATTATATCAATGCTATTAATGAAAATACAGCGGTTTTACTGAAAGTACATACGAGCAATTATAAAATAACGGGATTTACGGAAGCCGTGAGTAATAAGGAAGTTGCTGATTTAGCCCATGAAAACGGACTGATAGCGATAAATGACCTCGGTAGCGGGCAATTCGTTGATTTTACTCCTTATGGACTGCCTTATGAGCCTACAGTAAAGGAAGTTCTTGACAGCGGTATGGATATAGTTACGTTCAGTGGAGATAAGTTGCTTGGAGGGCCTCAGGCAGGAATAATAGTCGGGAAAAAGAAATATATAGAAGCGATGAAGAAAAATCAGCTTACACGGGCATTACGTGTGGATAAAATGACTATTGCTGCATTGGAAGCAACTTTAAAACTTTATCTTGATGAAAAAACAGCGTTAAAAGAAATACCTACATTAAGAATGATTTCCATTTCAGAAGAGGAGTTGAGAGAAAAAGCGGAAAAATTTACCGAAATTATAAAAAAATCCGACTTTATTTCCGAAATAATCGAGGACAGGGCAGAAGTAGGAGGCGGAAGCTATCCTTCGAGCTATCTGAAAAGTATAGCGGTAAAACTTACCCATAATAAAAAAACTTCCACAGAGATAGAAAGATTACTTCTTCTGGAGGAAATCCCTATAATTACACGTATAAAGGAAAACAGCATTATTCTCGATATGAGGACTTTGAGGGAAAAAGAATTTGATTTAGTAGCGGACAGTCTGATGAAAATAGTATAACAATATATAAAACATAGAGAAAAATTTATGTTAAGTATGTCAGGAAAAAAATAAAAGAGGCTGTCTCATAAGGTAAATAAAATTACTAAATCATAAATTTTATATATTTTATTATTTATATAAAATCAATAA
>CALIJH010000027.1 GCA_938017765.1 uncultured Leptotrichia sp. | reverse complement strand
TCTCTATTCATGTAATCCCAAGACCACATGCGGAAGTTGAAGCTATATTGCCTAAATAAGAGAAAATTCAGAAAGGATTTGTCATATGGAAGAAGATAAAAAACAGAGAATGATACAGGAATATGTGCCGGGTAGGCAGTTGACACTGGCTCATATAATTGCAAATCCTCAAAGAGATTTATCAAAAAAGATAGGACTTGCCGAAAACAGAGTAAATGCCATAGGAATACTTACTATCACTCCAGGTGAAGCTGCGATTATTGCAGGCGATTTAGCTACTAAAAGTGCAGGAGTGGAAATAGGATTCGTTGACAGATTTACCGGTTCCGTTGTTATAAGTGGAGATGTCGGAAGCGTAGAAGCTGCTGTAAATGAGGTGGTTGCCTACTTTAAAAATGTACTTAGGTTCAGTATAACTCAGATAACGAGGTCATAAAATTGAAAAAAATACTTTTAATAGGTAAATCAGGGTGCGGTAAAACGACATTAACCCAAAGAATACACGGTGTGGATATAGAATATGAAAAAACGCAGATGCTGACATACTCTGACGATATACTTGATACACCCGGTGAATATATGGAAAACAGGATGTTCTATAAAGCACTTATTGTAAGTTCTTACGATTGTGATATTGTAGGAATGGTACAGGCATGTGATGAAGAACGGAATATATTTCCTCCCGGATTTTCAACAGCTTTTACAAAACCCGTAATCGGAATTGTAACTAAAACCGATTTAGGCGGAGATGTCGGAAAAGCTAAGGAAATATTAAAAGAAGCGGGAGCAGAAAAAGTTTTCGTTGTAAGTTCTTATGAAAATGAAGGAATTGAAGAACTTGTCAAATATCTGGAAGATGATGACGGACAGTTAGAAGGTGGTAAATAAATGGATTCGTACGGATACGTAGAAACACTGGGTCTTGTAACTGCAATAGAAGCTGCCGACGCTGCTTTGAAAGCCGCTAACGTAACATTGACAAACTGTTACTATGTAAAAGGCGGAATTGTAACTATTGAGGTAACGGGAGATGTAGCCGCCGTAAATGCAGCTGTAGATGCCGCAACCGAAAGTGCCAAAAGACTTGGTAATTTCCTGAGCAATAACGTAATTGCGAGGGTGGATTCGGAAACTAAAAAAATCCTGACAAGTAAGATAAACAAAAATTCGGAAAAAGAAACAGCAGAAATATCTGAAATAAAGTCTGAAACAAAAGAAACAAAACAGGCAGTTGAAGCTGAAAAAGCGGAAAAAAAGGAAGATATATCTGAAAAAAATATAAAAAATACCGATATTCAGGAAAAAATAGAAAAAGTTTCTGAAAAAGAAACAGAAAAAAAAGAAGATAATGAAATTAAAAAACAGAAAAAACAATATCAGGACATGAAAGTAGTCGATTTGAAAATGAAGGTAAATAACCTTAAATTAGGCTACACATGGAATCAGATAAAAACAATGCCTAAGAAAAAGTTGATAGAAATTCTAATAAAAAATAATCAGGAGGAATAAAAATGGCAACATTAAATGCATTAGGAATGATAGAAACTAAAGGACTTGTAGCAGCAATAGAAGCGGCAGACGCAATGGTAAAAGCTGCAAACGTAACACTGATTGGAAAAGAGCATGTAGGGGGAGGATTAGTAACTGTACTCGTAAGAGGAGATGTAGGAGCTGTAAAAGCGGCGACAGATGCAGGAGCAGCAGCAGCTGAAAGAGTAGGAGAATTAATCTCTATTCATGTAATCCCAAGACCACATGCGGAAGTTGAAGCTATATTGCCTAAGACAAAAGTGGCTGTAAGCGAAGCTGAATAAGCCTGATACGCTTAAAGAAAAATTAGGGGATTTTTAGATTATTTTAGGAAAGGAAAAGTCATGGATAAAGATTTGCAATCGATACAGGAAGTCAGAGATTTACTTAACAGTGCAAGTAAAGCTCAGGAAATATACAGCCAATTTTCCCAAAGCCAGATTGATGAAATAGTTAAGGAAATTTGCGAAGAAGCTCAAAAACATGAAGTAGAGCTTGCAAAATTAGCTAATGAAGAAACAGGATTTGGTCGTTGGGAAGACAAAGTCCTAAAAAACAGATTGGCGTCGATAGGTGTATATGAAACTATAAAAAATCAGAAAACAAAAGGAATTATAAAAGAGGATAAGGAAAACGGTATAACTGAAATAGCTGTTCCTATGGGAATAATAGCTGCATTAATTCCTTCCACAAACCCTACATCATCAACAATTTATAAAATAATGATAGCGTTAAAAGCGGGAAATGCAGTAATTGTAAGTCCTCATCCAAATGCAAAAGACTGTATAATAAGAACGGCAGAATATTTGATAAGGGCTGCTGAAAGAAAAGGAGCACCTAAAGGGCTGATAGGTGTAATAAAAACACCTACTTTACAGGCTACACAGGAACTTATGAAACATAAACATACAGCATTGATACTGGCGACAGGCGGAGAAGCAATGGTAAAAGCCGCTTACAGTTCAGGAACACCTGCAATAGGAGTAGGACCGGGAAACGGACCTGCATTTATTGAAAGAAGCGCCGATATAAGAAAAGCAGTTAAAAGAATAATAGACAGTAAAACTTTTGATAATGGAGTAATCTGTGCTTCGGAACAGTCAATAGTTACGGAAGAAATAATCAGAAATCAGGTAATAGACGAACTTAAAAGACAGGGAGCCTATTTTCTGAATAAAGATGAGAGAAATAAAGTAGGAAGTATTCTTATGAGAGCCAATAATACAATGAACCCTAAAATAGTAGGGAAAACGGCTTTATATATAGCTGCAATGGCAGGAATAACAGTTCCTACAACTACAAAAGTATTAGTTTCCGAAGAAACTGAAGTTTCCCATTTAAATCCTTATTCAAGGGAAAAATTGTGTCCTGTTTTAGGTTTCTATACTGAAGAAACATGGGAAAAAGCATGTGAGAAATGTATAGAAATACTTGAAAATGAAGGAATAGGACATACAATGTCAATGCATACAAATAATGAAAATATCGTAAAAGAGTTTTCATTGAAAAAACCTGTAGGAAGATTGCTTGTAAACACTCCGGCAGCATTGGGAGGAGTAGGAGCAACAACGGCTTTAATACCTGCATTTACATTAGGATGCGGAACAATCGGAGGAAGCTCTACTACCGATAATATCGGACCTCTGAACCTCATAAATATAAGACGGGTAGCTTACGGGACAAAAGAACTTGAAGATTTAAGAGAAGAAAGCAACCGTGCATGTGAAGTTGGCAACACAAGCTCATGCGGAACACAGATAACTGAAAATGATGTTGAAAACATTATAAAACAAGTGTTGGACGGAATTTATAAAAATAGATAGGGTGTGATAAAAAATGCCTGTTATAACAGAAGGAATGCTTAGAAAATTAGATAAAGAAGGACAGCTGAATCAAGTACGTATAACTGAAAAAGACATTCTCACACCGTCGGCAAGGGAGTTTTTAAACAGTAGAAAAATAGATTATAAAATTGAAAAATCCGAGGAATTTGCTGCAAAGGAAAATTCCGAAGATAAAACTGAAAACTCTCAAAATAAAAATGTTTCAGAAAATAAAGTTTCCAAAAAAAGACAGTACAGAGATTATGTAACAGGGGGAATTTACGAAAAGAAACCTGAATATATGACCCAACTGTTCGGCAATGATTTGGTTGTGAAAAATCATAAAAGAATTGCCTTGAGAGGGAAATTTGATGTTTTACAGGCTGAAATCATAAGATATTGGAAAAAATATGAAAAAAATAAAAAGCTTGAAAATGATTTTGCACAGACATACAGATTTGTAAGGGATTTGTTTATAAGTGAAATGACCGATACGGAATTTCAGGAAAGAGATGTTTTAGGATATGATATAGATACATTAAAAGATATTACTCATAATACTATAAAATATTATAAAACAGGACATCTCTTCGAAATAAACGTGGAATTTGATGAAACGGTCATAGATATAAACTGCCTGAGAGCATTATCAAGAGAATGCGAAGTTGCAGCAGTGGATGCTTTTTATAAAGACGGAAAAGTGGAAAGGGTAGATATGCTGAAAGCATTAAACCGTTTGAGCAGTATATTGT
>CALIJH010000026.1 GCA_938017765.1 uncultured Leptotrichia sp. | reverse complement strand
CTTTCCCTATATATACAATAAATTCTCCATTTATTTTTATCCCTTCTTCTATTAAATTTACTGGATGAAATTATGAACGGAAAATATAGCAATATTCAGCTAAATTATTATTTTAAGACAAAGAGCTATCTAAAAAAGGAAAAAACTTTTATAACAAATATAATAAATGTTACATTGAAAAATCTCATATATATTGATTATCTCATAAGTCAGACCGTAAAAAATATTCAAAAAAGAAAAATCAGGCAGTTACTTAGAATATCAGTAGCCCAGTTATTTTTTACGGGAACTGACAGTGCAGGGGTCATATATGAGGCGGTAGAAATTGCAAAAATAATTAATAAACATCAGTCAGGTTTTGTAAATGCGACATTACAGGCAATTCTGAAAAATAAAGATGATATTACCGAAAAAATTCCATTGGACAAAAAGGACGGAATTATTTATTCTTATCCTCAATGGCTTGTAAATAAAATGAAAACGGATTATCCTGAAAATTATGTTGATATAATGAAATCTTATAAAACAAGAAGTTATTTATCCGTAAGATATAATAAGAAAAAATTGTCAAAAGATAAATTTGAAAAAATATTATCGGAAATAAAATCTGAAATACTGTTTTATGTGGATAATGTATATTACCTGTCAAATTCAAATATATTTGAAACAGAGGAATATAAAAAAGGAAATATAGTAATACAGGATTTATCCTCATATCTGGCAGTAAAAAATTTAGATATAAAGGAAGATGATACCGTACTTGATGCCTGTGCGGCTCCCGGCGGAAAATCGTTGGCAATATTGCAGGATTTTAATCCGAAGCTTTTAATAGCTACGGATATTTATGAGCATAAAGTAAAACTGCTGGAAGATATAAAAGTAAATTATGGATTTTCCAATTTTGAAGTCTATAAAAATGACGCTACAAAGATAGAAAATTTGAATATGAAATTTGATAAAATATTACTTGATGTACCTTGCAGCGGATTGGGAGTATTGAGAAAGAAACCTGAAAAAATATATGACCTGACATCAGAAAAAATTAAAGAACTGAAAAAATTACAGAAAAAGATATTTGACAGTGCATACGGCTCATTAAAAGAAAATGGGGTTATATTATATAGTACTTGTACCTTTTCAATTAATGAAAACACTAATAATCTCAAATATTTTCTTGAAAAATATAGTGATTTATCGGTTGAGGAGATTATCATTCCTGAAAATATAGATACACAAAAAGATGAGTTCGGAGGAATATATATAACTCATAAAAATGTGTATAATGACGGATTTTATATAGCAAAATTAAGAAAAATGAGTAATAATTTGCAGTAAAAAAGAGTAAGAAAGGAAAAATATCAGTATGCAATTTAAATTAAACAGCGATGTAAAATTTATATTGGAAAAATTGAATAAAAACGGAACGGGCTTTCTTGTAGGAGGAGCAGTAAGGGATTTATTGTCCGGAAAGGAACCCGATGATTATGATTTTGCGACTGATATTGATTATGAGAAATTAAAAAATATATTTGCGGATTATTTGCCCAAAGAAGTCGGAGCAAGTTTTGGAATATTAATAATAAAAGTAAATAATAAAAATTATGAGATTGCAAAATTTAGGAAAGAAAGCGGAATATTAAACAGCAGACATCCTAAGAGTATCAAATTTGTCCAAACAATAGATGATGATTTATCAAGAAGAGATTTCACGATGAATGCAATGGCATATAATGAAAATACAGGACTAATTGATTTATTTGAAGGAAAGAAAGATATTGAAAACAGAGTAATAAAATTTGTAGGAAATCCAAAGAGAAGAATAGAAGAAGATGCACTAAGAATAATGAGAGCATTCAGATTTATTTCACAACTTGGTTTTAAGCTTGATAAAAAAACAGCAGAAGCTATCCGTTCAAGAAAAAAATTTTTAAATAAAATATCAAGGGAAAGGATTTTTGAGGAACTGAGTAAAATTCTTTTAGGTCCTTATATGAAAAGAGCCTTTAAAATGATGAGAGATTTAAATGTACTGGAGATGATTATTCCTGAATTTGATTATGCTTATGATTTTGACCAAAATAATTCGTATCAGAAAGATATACTGTTTGACCATATCCTTGAAGTTACAGGTTTATGTGAATATGATTTGATTACGAGATTTTCAGCTTTATTTCACGATTTAGGAAAAATAACTACAAAAACCATTGATGCTAAAGGTAAATTTTATTATTACGGGCATGAAAAAGCGAGTGCATTTATAGCTGAAAACTTCTTAAGAGAATTCAGGGCGTCAAATGATATTGTAAATTCAGTAAAAAAAATAATATTAAATCATATGCTTGTGTATCAGACACCGACTGACAAAGAAATTAAAAAACTCATTATAGGTTTGGGAGATAAGAATATTGATAGATTATTTAATCTATTTAATGCAGATATTTTGTCTAAAAAAAACAAGTCGAAATATGAAAGTCAGAACCTTTTAAAAACCCTAAAAAAAAGGGTTCAGGATATAAAAGATGAAGGCGGGATACTTGATATAAAAGATATGGATATTACGGGTGTGGATTTGATAAATATGACTTTTGATCCAAAAAGTATTGGAGAAATCAAAAATGACATATATGATAAAATTTTAGACAATAATCTAAAAAATGAAAAAGAAGAGATATTAAAATATTTAAGTGAAAAATATAATGTTTTTAAAGACGCCAAATGTGAGAAATCATGCGGTGCAATTATATTGAACAGCAGTAGAGAAAAATTTCTGATTGTAAAAATGTATAACGGAAACTGGGGATTTGCTAAAGGGCATGTGGAAAATAGCGAAACTGAAATTGAAACGGCAATTAGGGAAGTGAAAGAAGAAACGGGACTCAAAATTAGACTGTTAGACGGTTTTAAGGAAGTCATAAAATATGTACCTGATGAAACAACTTTAAAAAAAGTAGTCATTTTCGCGGGAATTGCAGAAAATGAAGAAGTAAAAATAGATAAATACGAAATTGAAGATTATAAATGGTGCAATTATGACGAAGCTATGAAACTTATAACATATAAATTACAAAGGGATATTTTGGAAAAAACGATGAAGTTTATAAAAAATTGAAATAAATATTTAAGGAGTGATTTACGTGAAAAAGAAAAAATTTGAGTTTCCCTCGGCGTATACGGTATTAGTCATTATATTGCTTTTAGCTGCCGGGCTGACTTATGTAATACCGTCAGGGAGGTTTTCCAAGCTGTCTTATGACAAAGCAGGAAATGAATTTATAATAACGGATCAGGAGGAAAAAGTTACGACAGAACCTGCCACGCAGGAAGTTCTGGATAGATTGAAAATAAATGTTTCCCTCGATAAATTTACCGAAGAGAAAATAAAAAAACCTATGGCTATTCCCGGAACTTACAAGAGAATACAGCAAAGCCCTCAGGGAATAATTGAAATTATAAAATCTCCTGTTACAGGAGTAGCCGATTCTGTCGATATTGTAATATTTGTCCTAATTTTAGGAGGACTTATAGGGGTAATAAATAAAATGGGTGCTTTTGATGCAGGAATTGCAGCTCTTTCAAAAAAAACTAAAGGAAGAGAATTTGTACTCGTATTTCTCATATTTACTTTGATAGCATTAGGCGGAACAACTTTCGGAATGTCAGAAGAAACAATAGCATTTTATCCTATTTTAATGCCAATATTTCTGGCAAGCGGATTTGACGCTATGACTTGTATTGCGGCGATTTCCTTAGGCTCAACTATAGGAACTATGTTTTCTACGGTCAATCCGTTTTCTACGGTTATTGCGTCCAATGCTGCGGGAATATCCTTTACGGAAGGGTTGACATTCCGTATAATATGCCTTGTTTTAGCTTCTGCAATATCAATATTCTATATTTATAGATATACTCAAAAAGTGAGAAAAGACAGAACAAAATCAGTTGTTTATGAACAGGATGCAGAAATTCGTGAAAAATTTTTGGGACACTTTGAAAAAAGCCTTCAGTCTGAATTTACATTGAGAAAAAAACTCTCTCTAACTATATTCGGTCTGGCATTTCCTATTATGATATGGGGAGTTTCCGTTGCCGAGTGGTGGTTTTCCGAAATGTCGGCATTGTTTCTGGTAGTAGCTGTAATAATTATGTTTATATCGGATTTACCTGAAAAAGAATCTATCGGTGCCTTTATAAACGGTTCGGCTGAACTTGTAGGAGTAGCCCTGATAGTAGGACTGGCAAGAGCGGTAAATATTATAATGGATAACGGATTTATATCCGATACTTTGCTTTATTATTCAAGTCATCTTGTTTCCAATATGAGCCATACTTCATTTGCATTATTCCAGTTCGGTATTTTTTCAGTATTAGGTTTCTTTATCCAGTCGTCATCAGGACTGGCAGTGCTGTCTATGCCTATTATGGCACCTCTCGCAGATACGGCAGGAGTATCAAGGGAAATTGTAATCAATGCATATAACTGGGGTCAGGGATTAATGTCCTTTATCACTCCTACAGGAATGGTTTTAGTATTTCTTGAAATGGCGGAAGTTACTTTTGATAAATGGTTAAAATTTGTTTGGCCACTGTTTGGAATAATAGCAGCTTGTTCGGCAGTTATGATGGTTATTAATACAATGATTTAAATATAAGAATACAGGAGGTACGAAAATATGAGAAAATTGGAAAATATAAAACCTGAAAGAGTATTTTACTATTTTGAGGAAATATCAAAAATACCGAGAGATTCATACAAAGAAAAAGAAATTAGTGATTATCTCGTTAAATTTGGGAAAGAACATAATCTGGAATGTTATCAGGATGAAGTTTACAATGTGGTATTACGCAAAAAAGCGAGTGCAGGTTATGAAAATGCTCCTGGGATTATTTTACAGGGGCATATGGATATGGTATGCGAAAAAACGGAAGACAGCGATCATGACTTTACAAAAGACCCTATCGACCTCATAGTGGATGGAAATTATTTAAGGGCCAATAAAACTACATTGGGAGCGGATAACGGTATTGCAGTGGCGATGATGCTTGCTATTGCAGAAAACGACAAGCTTCAGCATGGTCCTTTGGAATTTTTGATTACCACTTCGGAAGAAATAGATTTGGGAGGAGCTATGGCTTTAAAACCCGGAGTATTAAAAGGAGAAATGCTTATTAATCTTGATTCTGAAGATGAAGGAATACTTACTGTAGGGTCAGCAGGAGGAGAAAATATTGATGTTTTATTACCTCTAAAAAGAACAAAAATGAAAAAAGGATTTGCATATAAGATAAAATTACAAGGATTTGCAGGAGGACATTCAGGTGCTGAAATTCATAAAGGCAGAGAAAATTCCAATAAGGCGATGAATAAAATTTTAAAAACTTTAAATGAAAAAGCCGATATATATATGGTATCTGTTTCAGGAGGAAGTAAGGATAATGCAATTCCAAGAGTTGCAGAAGCTGTGATTGCTTCATCTGAAAATATAAAAGAAACGATAGAAAAGGTCTTAAAAGAAGTAAAAGAGTTCTATATAAAAAAAGAGCCGCAAACGGAGTTATTTTTTGAGGAACTTTCACCTGTAAATGAAGTTATGGAAAAAGAAGTCCTCACAAAATATATCGGTCTAATTGATGAAATTCCTACGGGAGTAAACAGTTATATGAAAGAATATCCTGAAATAGTGGAATCTTCCGACAATCTTGCAATAGTTACTACAGAGGAAAATATTATAAGAATAGCTACATCTATGAGAAGTTCGGAACCTCATGTATTAGATGAAATCAAAGAAAAAATAGTAAAAATTGCTGAAAAATATAATGCGGGTTATGAATTTTCCGCCAAATATCCTGAATGGAAATATCGACCGATATCAGCTTTGAGAGATAAAGCAGTAGAAGTTTGGAAAAAGCTGTTTGGAAAAGATATGAAAGTGGAAGTAATCCACGCAGGGCTGGAATGCGGTGCTATATATCACAATTATCCAAATATTGATTTTGTGAGTTTAGGCCCTGATATGAGAGATGTCCATACTCCTGAAGAATATCTTGATATTGCTTCTACAGGAAGAGTTTATGATTATGTAGTTGAGCTGTTAAAAGCTTTGAAATAGTCTGAAGTTTTATATTATTAATAAAGTACCATTTCAGTTAAATTATTTAGATTTAAGATAATAAAATTAAAAACTGTCAATGATAATTTTCATAAAAAGATTTTATTGGCAGTTTTTAAAAAATATATAATTAAAAGCTGAAAGCGGAGGTAAAAAATGAAAGAATGTGAAAAAATTTATTCAGAGCTGAATAAATTAAATATTCCTTTTGAAATTATTGAACATCCCGCTGCAACAACTACCGAAGAAGCTGATAAATATGTAGAAGGTATCGAAGGAGTATTGAGTAAATCCCTTTTTCTTACAAATGACAAGAAAACAGCATATTACTTATTGATTATGGATGATAGAGATAAACTGGATATGAATAAATTTAAAGAAATTGTAGGTGCTAAAAGGATAAAATTCGGTTCTGAAAAAGATTTGTCCGAAAAAATGGGGTTACAGCCGGGAGTTGTTTCAATTTTTGGACTTATAAATAATTACGAAAAAGATGTAAAACTATATCTGGATACCAAAATATTAAAAGAAAATAGAATAAGTTTTCATCCGAATGATAATACAAAGACAATATTTTTCTCAATTTCAGATATGTTGAAATTTTTAAAATCTATGGGATTTGAATATACTGTTGTGGAGATGTAAGGATAAAGGGTATGCAAATACTATTTTATCAAGTGAAATTCGAATATTTTATTTAGAGAATATAAATAAATAAAAAAGCTGTTTTGATTTTTTTCAGGACAGCTTTTCTTTTTTCCCCATTTTCATAAATTCTTTATTAAAAAGTTTTGAAACTGCAAGTAATGAAAGTAAAACAGATGTTCCGCAAATAAGATATTTTATTTCTATTTTATCTGAAAGAGGACCGAAAAATAATATAGAAACGGGATATATAGATACTCTTATCATATTAATCATTGAAAAAACACGTCCCATCATTTCAGTATCAGTATTTTCCTGAATAAATGTTGTTTCAGCAGTATCACCTATTATAATAAATATTCCGCCTATAAATAAAGTGAATAACAGAGTTTTAAATTCAGTTATTGCACCGAACAGAAAAAAATCAATTCCTAAAATAAAATAGATAATAAGAAACAACCGGATTTTATTTTTTATATTTTTAGTGAATGAAACTATAAATCCTCCTGTAACCATACCTAAAGACCATACGATTTCAGTTATCGTCATTTTCCACAAATCATTTCCGAAAGTACGTTTAATAAGGAGAGGATATAAAAATGCAACGGGAGTGAATATAATATAAATAGCTATAAAAAATTTCAACATTTTATTTATAATAATATTATTTTTTACGTATTTTATTCCTACTATAAGTTGAGAAAATTCGCTTTCTTTTATTTCTTTTTTAACAATATTTTGGGGAAGTTTAAAAAAACTCATTATTCCTATACCGATTATAGCGGTGATAATATCAAACATCATGGCATAGATTATTCCGAAGCCTCCTAAAATTATTCCACCAATGGCAGGAGAAAGTAACGATACTATAGAATTTATTGTATTATTAATTCCGTTTATTTTCATTAATTTTTCTTCCGGTGTAATTTCAGGGATTACTGCTGAAATAGCAGGAGTTTGTATGCCGCTTCCTATAGAACGGACTACTGTTGCTGAGTAAATTATAATTAGTGATTTATTTCCTGCAAGAAAAAATAATACAATTAAAAAAGTTGCAAGGGCAATAAAGCTGTCAGAAAATATTATTATGAGTTTTTTATTATATTTGTCTGCCCAGACTCCTGCAAAAAGAGAAATCAAAATTTGAGGAATAAAAGTACAAAGAACCAGAACGGTAATAAAAGTTCCTGAGGAATATTTAAATGTTATGTACCATAATATAGCAAAATTAACTACTGATGAACCTAAAGTAGATATTGTCTGACTAAATAAAAACAGAAATACTTTATTTTTCCAGTTACTATTTTCTTTAATAATAAATATCCCTCCTTGCTACTATAAAAATTTATTTAATTATATCATAAGAAATATGATAATTAAAAGACATTTTGATAAATTTATGTTACAATTATATAAAGGAAAATAATATAATGAAATTGGATATTAAAAAAAGGGTGTGAATTTTATGAGATTTGGAATAATAGGAACAAACTGGATAACCGATAAACTGATAGACGCAGGGAAAGATACGGAAGATTTTCAACTTACAGCAGTTTATTCAAGAAATGAAGATACAGCTAAAGCATTTGCGGATAAATATGGAGTAGAAAATACATTTACAGATTTGCAGAAAATGGCGGAAAGTGATAAGATTGATGCAGTATATATTGCTTCACCAAATTCCTTTCATAGTGAGCAGAGTATATTGTTTTTGAAAAATAAAAAAGCAGTTTTATGTGAAAAGCCTGCCACATCAAATTTAAGGGAACTTGAGGAAGTAATAAAGACAGCCGAAGAAAATAATACACTTTATATGGAAGCTATGAAAATTCCTTTTATTCCTACTTATAGTGCTTTAAAGGAAAATCTGCATAAAATAGGAAAAATTAGAAGAGTGGTAGCGGAATATTGTCAGCATTCATCCAGATATGAGGATTATAAAAAAGGGGATATAAAAAATGCTTTTAAACGTGAATTTTCCAATGGTTCATTAATGGATATAGGAATTTATCCGTTATTTTTCGTACTTTCATTATTTGATATACCTGAAAGTATTAACGCTACAGGATTAGTTCTTGAAAATGGAAAAGGAATTGACGGTCAGGGAATTATCAATATGAATTATAAAGATATGGATATAACTGTGTTTTTCTCAAAAATTTCAAATTCTTATGTTCCCAGTGAGATTATGGGAGAGGACGGTTCTTTTCTCATAGAACATATTTCTGAAATGGACAGGCTTTATTTTATAGACAGAAAAAATAATAATGAAAAAACCGATTTGACATTACCGAGAAAAGAAAACAGTATGTACTATGAATTAAAACATTTTATTGATTTGTATAATGAAAGAAAAATAGAATCGCCTGTAAATAATTTTACTCTGCTGAAAAAAGTTATGAAAATAATGGATGAAGCAAGGAAAAAAATAGGAGTTGTCTATCCCGCGGATGAAATAAAATAACATAAAAAATCAAATGATATTTAAAGATAAAAATAGTATAATTAAATCAGTATAATCAAAAACATTGGTTAATATATAGGAGGAAATATGAAAAAAACTATAATCTTAATAATGATAGCGCTTTCAATAAACAGTTTTTCAGCACAGGTATTAAATAACAAAATTGCTTCTTTTTTGACAAATAAGGAAATTAAAAATCTCGTTTTCGGGCAGTACAACCTTGATACTGAAATAGCGGCAGTTTCCAAAATTAAAGGAACCGGAGCAGACTCCATTGAAAAAGCTGATAAAGATGCAAAAGCGGGTGTACAGACAGGTGCAAAGGATTATGCTTACGAGATTTTAAACGGATATTTAAACAGTTCGTTAGTAAGCGGACCGGGTTTCAATTCTTCAAAAATGAGAGAATTTGCAAATGAAATTGCAAAAGAAGTTTCTGTAAATGCTCGAAGAAAAGGTTCATGGTCTACAAGCAAAAATGAAACAGTTGTTCTTTATACCATTGACAAGGAAAGTATAAAATCTTCAGCAACAAGAATGTTTAACGAAAGACTGGGAGCAGTAATTCAAAAACTGAATGATTACAAAAATAATTTTGAACAGGGAGTTCCTGTTCAGACACAGACTATTGAAACAACGGAAGAGTAAGATGTTACTTTTAATAAATTATAAAAATTAAAAAAAGAAATAATATAAAAGTTTTTCTGATAGTCAGATTTTTGAATAATATAATTATATTATAGGGAAATAATAGTCAATAGATAAATAAGAAAGGAGATTTTCTGTTTTTGAGAATATCTCCTTTTTTTAATGATTTTATGATATAATACGTTGGGTCAATTATTTTCCCCGATTATATTAAATTGAGTATATTAAAAAGAATTTTTGAAATACTGGAAAAATATTTTTCCGATCAAATTTAAAAATCAAAAAAGAGGAGCATAAAATGAAACATCTGTTTTCACGTTTTTCAATGCTGGTTGGTGATAATGCAATAGAAAAATTAAAAAATTCAAATATAATAATTTTTGGAATAGGAGGTGTAGGTTCTTATACTGTAGAGGCTCTCGTGAGGTCAGGAGTGGGAAATTTAACTATAGTTGATTACGATGAGATTTCCGAGTCAAATATAAACAGGCAGCTCCATGCACTACATAGTACGGTAGGAATGTCCAAAGCGGAAATAATGAAAAAAAGAATTCTGGATATTAATCCTGAATGTAATGTTACTCTTATAAAAGAATTGGCATATAAAAATATTGAAAGATTTTTGGGAGGTAATCAGAAATATGATTTTGTAGTAGATGCAGTAGATGTAATTTCTTCAAAAATTGAAATAGTGGAATATTGTTATAAAAATGATATAAATATTGTTTCTTCCATGGGATTTGGAAATAAAATGCATCCTGAAATGGTTGAAATTTCTACTATTGAAAATACGTCCGTATGCCCAATGGCAAGAACAATAAGAAGTATATTAAGAAAAAAAAATATAAGAAATATACCTGTAGTTTATTCAAAAGAAAAAGCGATTGTACCTGATAAGTCTGATAATTACTCTTTTGAAAAGCCTACAGAATTTAGAGAAAATAATGAATTACCAAGGAAAGTTACTCCCGGAAGTAATGCTTTTGTACCTGGAACGGCAGGACTTGTGATAGCTTCTTATGTAATAAGGAAATTACTTGAAATAGAATAGCTTGAAAATAACAAAGAATAATAAATTATTAAAATTGAGTTGTATGAGGTGATAAATTTGTTCAAAATGAATAAAGATAAAATAATAAGAATAATAGTAATTGTAGGGATTTTGCTATGTATATTGGGAATAATGAATAAAATATTTGAATTTACAATTTTTAATTTTTTCAAAAATATGACAAAACCTTATTTGGAAAGAGCATATGAAGAGTCAAAAAAATTATTTATAACATTATCTCTTCTGAAAGGTACGACAGATGTGATAGAAGGAAGTACGGTAAATGTCAATGTAATATTAGGAATGAATATCCAGATAGGAGATTTGGTTCAGCCTATATATGATATAATAGATATACTCTGGAAAATATCTCTTGCGAGTGTTGTAGTTTTAAAATTGGAAACGATATATTACGAAATATTTAAAATGAAACTTGCTTCAATATTGATATTTATATCTTTAGTAACTTATTTGCCGTATACCTTTTCAAAAAATATGGTTACGGAAGCATTGAAAAAAATATCGAAATATACTTTATTAGGGCTAACATTTATTTATATTTTATTGCCGGGAACTATATTACTGAGTTCCGGAATGTCAGATTATTTTGAAAAAGAATATAAAGAACCTGCCGTAGTAAGATTAAATCAAAGCTTGGATAAGTTGAATAAAGTAAAAGACGATTTATTTGTAATGGAACAATCAAAAAATATATTTAATATTCCCGGTCAGATAGAAAGTACAAAAAATAAATTTTCCAATCTTGGTCAGGAAATAAGCAACGTTTCAAAAGACTTGGCTGATTTTACTCCTGTAATAATAGGTATCACATTATTATCATATATAATAATGCCTTTATTACTTTTGATATTTCTTTATAAACTGACAAAATCTCTACTTTTGGAAAAATTATCTAAATAAAACTAAAAAAAGACTTGTATTTTAACGAAAAATATTATAAAATACAGATGAAGAAAAAAGGAAATTATTTTAATTTCGTTTTTAAAGGAGGGATAATAATGAAAAAAATAATATTATTATTGATGTTTTTAATGTCCATTATGACGTTTTCGGCATTAAAAGACGGAATATATTATGTTGAAAAAAATCATGACGGGAATTGGAAAGCATTTGCAAAATTGACAGTAAAAGGAAGTAGAATTATTGGTGTACAGTACGACAGAAAAAACAGCTCAGGGGAATTAATGACAGTAGACCAAAAAGAAAATGAAAAATATAAATCAAGATTTGGAGAAAGTTTCAGAGAAACAAGTTTTTCAATGACAAGAAGTCTGGTAAGCTCGCAGGATGTAAATTCTGTCGGCGGAGTTAAAGATTCAGGAGCATTATCGGAATTCAAGCAATTAGTAAATTTCCTGATCAATAAAGCTAATGCAGGAGAACAGGGTAACTTTAAAATGTAGTTCAATTATTAAATAAAAAAATAAAACTTTCAGATTTTATAATAATTTCTGAAAGTTTTTTATATTTTATATGATTTTGTATATAATATTTTCGTTCTGTATAAATATTTCTATTGCATATGAATAGTAATATAATAGAAGTGTTCTTTATTTCTTTTGTAAACAAAATTATTTCATATATTATTTTATATTATGAGATATAGTTTTTTGGTAATATCATAAAATGAAATATTAATAAATAACTTCTCCTGATGAAACAGGGTTTCCGTTCTTATCATAAAATACCCAGTCCCCTGCATTGGAATAATTTATAATTGAGCCTTTTGCTTTTAATTTTCCGTTGTCATAATATTGAGTAAAATTTCCGTTTCCATTGGTTACTTGAAATACCCGCTCTTTATTTCCGTCAGGATAATAACCTGTAATATTTCCATTGACTTTTCCATTTGAATAATTTTCCACAAGTTTCACAGTTCCGTCAGGATATTTCCATACCCATTCTCCATTTCTTAAATTATTTACATATTGACCTGTAGACCTCAAAGTTCCGTCAGGATAATAAGAAGTAGATAATCCGTTCAATATTCCGTTAGTATAATTATTTTTTAGGGAAACGACACCATTTAAAACTATAAGCTCCTGCCCGTCTTTTTTATTATTTGTATAATTTGTAACGGATGTCAGAACACCGATAAGGTCAAATTCGTAAGAAAGCCCGTTTAACAGTCCATTTTTATAATTTTTAATTGATTTTGAAATACCGTCGGAATAAAATTCTATTTCTTCACCTGTTTGTACTCCCTGACTGTATTCAGATATTTTTGACAAATTTCCATTGTCATAGTAATAATATACTTTTCCGTCATAAAGCCCGTTCTTGAAGTTTTTGACAGATTTTATTTCAGAATTTTTATTATATTCTATCAGTTTTCCTGTGAATGGAGAAGCATCTTCTATAGTAGTAGCAAAATTATTTGAAACAGATACGGTATCTACTGTAGAATAAGCGGAATTCATAGCTTCCGTGTAAAGGAAAGAATATTCCTGAGATTTTTTCGGATTTACATTTATATTTTCTGCAAATGCCGAATAATTAAGTGCGATACATGAAAGTAATATTATCATTGATTTTTTTAGCATTTTTTTCATTTTTCTACCTCCAAAAATTATTATATCATTTTTTAAAAAAAATAAAAATTAAAATTTCATTTGAGTATTTAATGTAAACTCAAAATATGATATAATTTTATAAAAAGAAGAAAAAAGGAAAAAATGAATATACTTATTTATATAATTTAAAAAAAATTTATACAAAACAAAGGAGAATAATATGAAAGAAATAAAAGAAAAATTATCAGAAAAGTATTTAAAAATGGAAGATCATTTTAATATTTCATTTGAAGTATTTAAAAAACTAATTTCGGAAAATAAATTGGTTATTACAATTTATTTTTTATTATTATTGGCTTATAATTATTTAATAATAGAAATGGGAAATATTTTTATTATAATGAATCAATCAGGATATTCATATATCCCTGAAGAAGTATTATGGTTAAGTCCTTTGATAATAGTAATCAGTTCTTTTATGTATATAATGGGGATTATATTTATAAAAAAAACTGTTATGAAAGTGGAAAATAAAACTGATTTGAACTTTAAAGATATAATAATAAAATCTTTTAAATTATGTGTTGTATTTATACTGTTTTATTTAGCTTTTATTTTATTAATCGCACTTTTAGCAGGGTTTTCCGTTATTTTTTTACGTTCAGGTGGAGAAGCAGCTAAGATATTTTCCACAATCTTTCTTATTGTTATATTCCTGATTGCTATTTCCTGTATGATTTGGATTACTTTATCCACACTGTATTTTTTTCCTCTATATTTTTCAAGAAATGTGAAATTGAGAGAGGCTTTTGTATATAACAGACACTTATGCAAAGGAAATAGGATGAAAATAATACTCCCCTGGATTGTGATCATTGTGTTCCAATTACTTATAGGTTTGCCTTTTGGATTTATGAATATGTTTACTTTTTCAACTGTATTTTTGTGGGTATTGTTTATCATCAGAATATTTATAGATATGATTTTCAATATTTACTGTGGAATATTATTTACTGTGATTTATTTAAATGTTGAATATATGGATTTAAAAGAGTATAATAATACTGATGATGACAATGATATTCAAAAAATTGAAACTAAAAATAATTTATTTGAAAATGATAAAGAAAATTGATAAAATATAATATAATGAGAAAGAAAAAATAGTCATATATAGTTATTTAGGAGGAAAGATGAGTATCTTCAATTTATTTAAACGTTCATCTGAAAAAAAAGAGCCAAAGCTTGAAGTTTCTGACCATTTATTAAATGAAAATCAGGAAATTTCATATCTTGATGAATTTGGAAAAGAACAGAAAATATCAAAAGCCGAATGGATAAATCAGGTTTTAAAACCGTCCATTGAAAAAAATTGGGATGATGTTGAGGAGCTGTACTCAATTGTACTGGATTCTTTTTCAAAAAATGTTTATTATGAAGCTAAAGATGCCTGTCTTAGAATATATTCATTGGATAATAACAAAGAAAGAAAAACAAATATTTTAGGAATATATTATATAAAAAACAGGGAATACGATCAGGCGATAGATTTGTACAAAAAATATACATTTTATGAAAAACCGTCGGAAGCGATTTATTCCAATTATGCGAAAGTTCTCGAAAAAAAGGACAATCTTGAAGAAGCTGAAAAGCTTTATTTGAAAGCATTAAATTTAAATCCTAATTCAGCTAATGCTTTCAAAAAATATTTTGATATTATCAAAAAAAGAAATATTGCAGAATATAATGCAAAATTGGAAGAATTTGCACATCTCGAGGATACATGGAGGGCTAAACTCACTCTCGCGGTAAAATGTTTTAAAAATGGAGAGCTTGAAAAAGGAAAAAAACTTTTGAATACTGCATTGAGAGAGTCAGAATATGATTCGGAAGTGATGTCCATTGCATCCGGAGTTTATGGTATGAATAACCTGTTCGAAGAATTTGAAAATGAAATTCTTCCTCATTTCAATCCTGAAAATCATGGAGCGTATACTGCAATAAATATACTGGAATATTATAAAAGAGCCGAAGATTTTGAAAAAGGTCTGGAATTATGTAAATTTACATCAAAATTTCCATGGTTTGAATTTTGTGATACTTTCATAAATTATGAAAAAATATTTTTAAATATGAAAATAAAATATGACAAGCAGAAACTGGAAGATGATTTTTATATTGAAAGAACCGAGGAAAGATTTTTTACAACTAATGTGCCTATTTGGTATTATGGATTTAATAATCCGACATGGCTGCTAAACAAGAAGAAAAGAGTTTCTCCCAATCTGCTTATTTTATCTTTTACATCCATAGGAGAATACGACAGTATTTCAAGAAATCTGGCTGTTTCCATACCTTTATATCTGAATGAAATATTACATTATAAGACAAATTTAAATTATCAGCTGGCAATCGCTTATGAAGGTTATGATTTAAAAATTGCCAACAAAAGATACAGTACGGATTATATGAAACTGATAAAAAGCCAGAACCCTAATCTGAGTTATGTACTCTCGGGAAATGTAGTAAAGTCTGTTGATGAAAATAACGAGAAATTATATGAGACAGAAGTTTATCTATATGACTGTTCTAATGAAATGAAAATAAAACTGATAGATACTGCTTATAAAAAAGAAGAATTATATAAAATACAGAAAGATATTATAAATAAATTCAATAACTTTTTTGAATGTATGGATAAAGATTTTGAAATTACTGAAACGAATTCCGAAAATTTGATGCTTTATTCTCCAAAAGTAAAATTTCTGTTAGGAAACTCTGAATATAAGGAATATCAGTCATGGAAATACAAAAAATTATTATTTGAACAAATAAAAGTTGTGTTGGACGATAAAGAAAATGAATTTAAAAAAGTTAATTTAGTTGCTCTTTTGTATGAAATAGGAAAAACTAACAGTCAGCTTTTAAAATGTCAAAAACCGTCTATATATAATATGATTTCAAGGGATGTATTTAAATCAAAAGTATCGAGATTATTAGTACCTATTATTTTCAACGTGTATAATGATGAAGTTAATTATGATACGTATATGGAAACTTTAAATGAGGAAAATCCTATGTATATAGACTGGGTAAATAGATTTCTGGATTATGTGGATTAGGAAAAAGTAAAGAGGTGATTTATGAAGAGTGTAATTAATAAACCGATGATGATTTTTGCATTTTTATGTTATTTTTTGTCCAATTTACTATTTTACAAAACAGTAAATAAAGATTATGCAAATATAGTTCTTCTTTTTTCAACGGTTATATTATTTGTGTTCGAGGTTTTATTTTGGGGGATTATATTTCAATCCATAAGTGATAATAATCTTTCCGAAAGAAAACAGTCAGTTGAAATGTTTTTTCTGACAGGACTTATTGGATGTGGATTGAGTCGGATTTTTCTGACAAGTTCTCCTTACGTAAATGATTTGCTGAACAGCAATATAGTAATTGAATATTTATTTGGAGTTATAAGACTTGTATTCATTTTTTCATCGATTATGAATATATTTTATTTGTTTGATACAAAAAATATATTCCTGATTATAATATCTCTACTTAATATTGTAACTGTAATTTTAATATGGGTAGATTTTGATTCCGGCATAAACGGGATTATAAAAATGATAATGGCTATATTGGCTTTAGTCTATATAATGGCAGTTAAGAATAAAATTCCGAAGGAGGCGTAAAATGCAAAAAAGAGTAAAAAAACTATTATTTTTATGTTTAGTATTCTGTTTATCAAATGCGGGCTATTCTCATAATAAAGATGTATCAAAAAATATTCAAAAACCTCCCGTAGAAACAAAAACCGCGAAGAAAGAAATAATAAAAAATGATGCGGGAAAAATAACTTTGGATAAGGAATACAGGTCAAAAGGATACAATAATAGAGAAAGATTTATAATAGTTCATTATACAGCATTAAACAGAGATCGTTCCCTTGAGGTTTTGACAACTCAGGAAGTTAGCTCTCATTTTTTAATATCCGATGTGGAAACAGACCCTGTCTATGCGTTGGTTGATGAAGATAGAAGAGCATGGCATGCAGGAGTTAGTGAATGGAAAACTTCTAAAAATCTCAATGACAGTTCGATAGGTATAGAAATAGTAAATCCCGGATATATAAAAGTAGATGAATTTGTTCCTTATAAAGATTTTCAAATCAAAAATCTGGCAGTATTATTGAAGTATTTATCTGAAAAGTATGAAATATCTCCTACAAATATTTTAGGCCATTCGGATATTGCACCCCAAAGAAAGCAGGACCCGGGTCCGCTTTTACCGTGGAAAATGCTGTATACGGAATATAATCTTGGAATGTGGTATGATGAAACTGTAAAAGAAGATTTTAAAAATCAATATATACAAACTTTTTCAACATTGCCTGTTTCCGAGATACAGAAAGAACTGAAAAAATTTGGATATGCTATTGATATAACTAATCAATGGGATAAACAGACACAGAATGTAATAAAGGCTTTCCAGTATCATTTCAGACCTGAGCTATTTGACGGAAAAATGGATTTGGAAACTTATTCAATATTAAAAGCATTGAACGAAAAATATAAATAATTAGAAAATATAGATGATTTAGACGAATTAGACGAGTTAGACGAAGAGGAGAACCCCTCGATGTATGAGCATTACTCGTTTAAGGCGGGGAAAGGTCAGGAACCGCTGCGCGTGGATAAGTTTTTGATGAACTTCGTGGAAAACGCTACTCGCAATAAGGTGCAACAGGCGGCTAAACAAGGGAATATATTCGTGAACGGTCAGCCGGTGAAATCTAATCATCGCGTGAAAGCTAACGATGAGGTGAAGGTGTATTTTGCACATCCGCCTCACGAGGATTTGTTGATACCCGAAAATATACCTCTGCAAATAGTGTATGAAGACGATAGTCTGCTGGTGGTAAACAAGCCGGCGGGTATG
>CALIJH010000025.1 GCA_938017765.1 uncultured Leptotrichia sp. | reverse complement strand
TCTATTCCCGAAGCCGTTTTTGTTACTTTTGTCCCTATACTTGCAGGGTCGGGTATTATTTCGGAAAATATGTTGAAATTAAAAAACAGCAGCATTACAAAAGCTACTGTTTTTCTTAATAGTCTATCCTTAAAATATTCCTTTAAAAGCAAAAAATTTTTATCAGTCATTTTTTTCACTCCCCTTGAATTTTATATTAAAAAGTTGTATTTTATATTAGATAATCAATATTATCATAATTTTCATAAAGTTTCAATAAAATTCTTTCAAAATTACGACTATTAATACAACAATTTAGATATTTTAATTTCTTATGTTACATAAGTATTTTTTATACTGCATTTATATCATTACATTACTTTAATCAGGAACTATTTTAATTAGGACTGTTCTATAATTTTCCTATACAGATATTGTATAATATTATCCAATACAGTATTTTTCAGGAATAGCTTCTCCCGGATTTACTATACATTTCACCCATTCTTTTTTTATTTCCCATAGATTTGCCTGTATTTCCCGAGTATTCCATTCGGATATATCAAATATTCTTTTCCAGCTTTCTCTAATTCTTTTTTCTTCCAAAGGAAATTTTCCCGCATATCTTCCTATGAGAAATTCATAGGTATTGGCAAACCCTTTTAATTCCATTTCCTTTGTATATCTTTCCAAATCATCCTCATTTTCAGGAACATAATGATAGTTTATTATGTAATCCCATTTGAAAGAATTGAAATACAATATCTCTTCATCAGGAACTTCAAGTACATAAATGACTTCATTTTCAATCGGCTTCATACATACATCCGAACTTGGTACACACCATATCTGATACTGGACATCATCAGGTTTTCTGATTTTTTTACTTGCAGCAGCCACAAACCAGTCATATGCCCTCAAAATTGTAGGAGCAATATCTCCAAAATGCTGTCGTATGTATTCTTTTCTATTTATAAATCTTCCGTTTTTTTCGAGTATATCAAGAGATTTATTATTCTGACACGTAAATAATATGCTTTTACCATTTTTAGAATTAGGATTTTTCATAGATATACCTCTCTTTTTTCAAATTATATTTTTTATTTATATATATATATATATTTTACCTCATATTTTTTAGTAATTCAACTGTCCAAAAGCACAACAAAAAATTTTGACTTTTTTATTTTACAGAGTATAATTAAGTTAATAACAAAATATTTTAGGAGGATAAGTATGAAAAAAGCATTGACAATCTTAACGGCAATAATATTTCTGACATTTATTGCGAGTTGTGGCAACAAAGAAACAAAAGAAGGAAAAACAACGGGAGGAA